>CAYWWL010000355.1:0-2609 GCA_964461925.1 uncultured Caulobacterales bacterium
GACTCGGCGATCTTCGCAGTTTCTTCCGTGGTCTGCTCGATGGCGGCGTCGGCGACCCGTTCGACTTCGGTGCGCGAGGCGTCGATGGCGGCTTCCGCGGCGGCTTGAGTTTCAAGCGCCACCCGTTCGGTCTCCGCTCTCGCGGTGTCGATCGCCTGATCGGCGGCTTTGATCGCTTCGTCGGCGGCGCGTTTGGCGAACTGTCCGATATTGACGGAATTGCGCGCGGCGCTTTCGGCGGCTTCTTCCGCGATCTTGTTCGCCTTTTCCGTCGCGCTGCGCGCCTTTTCGGTGGAGGCTTCGATCGCCTTGGTGGACTCCAGGAATTGATCCTCGGTGTCGTAGAGCGCCCGGCCCAGGGCTTCGAAACTGTCGAGGGCGCGGTCGGCGATCTGTTCAAGCCGCGCCAAGCGCGCGCCGAGACGTTCTTCGGCTTCCGCCGCTTTGGCGCTGGTTTGGTTGAAATTGTCGATGCTCGACTGGGCTTTTTCGGCGATCGCTACGGCGAATTCGTCGGCCTGGGTGTTCAATTGTTCGGTCAGGCTCATCAGGGTGGCGCGTTCGCTGGCGACCTGGTCGACGGAGCCCGACGCCCGTGTCTCCAACACCGCCCCGGCTTGTTCGATGGCCTCCACATGCTGGCGGATCATCGCCTCCACCGAGGCGAGCCGGATCAAAGCGTCGTCGACCCCGGCGTTGACCGCGTCGATCTGGGTGCGTACGGCCTGGCCCACGGCGCGGACGTTGAACACCGCCGAGCGGTCCGGTTCGATCAAACGCTGGGCGGAATCATTGATGCGTTCGGCGGCGACCATCATCAACAGCTGCCGCGAGACGATATAGCCGAGGATGTAAATCATCACCGGCGCTATCATGGTGAAGATCACGGCCCATGGCGGATACGCGGCGATCAGGTTCCAGCCTTGCAACGAGCCGACCACGTTCCAATGGCCGACGGCGGTGAGCACCGGCCAGAAGGTGAGCATGGCGGCGAAGATGAAGATCGCGCACACCCGGGAGGCTCTGGCGACCTGGTGGGAAAGGGCTTTCCAGTCAGTGGTCGATTGCTCGTGCAAATGGGCGATCGGATCGTCGAAATAGGCGCCGTCGTCGGCGTCCCCGTCCGCGCTGGCGACGCCCTTAAACTGCATCCGCGACGCACGGCCAGCGGCCTCGTCGTCGGCGACGTCGGAAAGGTGTTCAAGGTCCGCCATTATTTCTCCATTTGGCAAGCAAATCGAATAACTTATTTCCCTGCCGCCGCCAATCCGAAGGGTGGTATAGAATCAACGCAACGCCGCCGGGGTGAGATTTGAAAAGACGGTCGGCGCGTGCACATCGGCGCCATCGGCGCGCGCCAGGGGAAGATTTCGATTGAGTGATATAGTGAGAAAACGCTTACAAAGTATTGTTTCGTCGAATGCTTTTCAGCTGGGAATCCTGCTGTTGATCATTGGCAATGCGATCCTGTTGGGGCTCCAGACAGTGGATAGGATCGAGGCTTCTTATGGCCCGATGCTAGCCCGACTCGATAGCCTGATCATCTATATTTTTGTGGTCGAGCTGATCATGCGATTCGCCGCCGAGCCGCGAACCTACTTCCGGTCAGGCTGGAATGTGTTTGATTTTCTGATCGTCGCCGTGTCCTTGTTCGCCGCCCATTCCGGCCTGGCGGCGATCCGCGCCTTCCGCATTTTGCGGATCCTGCGGGTGGTGACGGTGATCCCGCGGATGCGCACCGTCGTCTCGGCGCTGTTCGAGTCCGTGCCGGGGATCGCTTCGGCGGGGGTGGTGCTGGTGCTGATCCTGTACGGCTTCTCGGTCATCGCAGCGACGCTTTTCGGCGCGGAACACCCGGCGCTGTTCGGCGACGTCTTCATCGCCATGTACACCCTGTTCACCGTCATGACCTTAGAGGGGTGGCGCGAGATCGCCGATCCCGTGGGCGTCACCCATCCCTGGTCTTGGGCGTTTTTCCTGACCTATTTGCTGATCGCCACCTTCACCCTGTTGAACCTCTTCGTCGCGATCGTGGTCCGCGTGGTGGAGGAGGATTCCGATGCGCAGATGATCCAGCAATCAGATGTTATTCTCAATGAAGTCAGGGCGTTACGGTCAGAAGTTGCGGATTTAAAAGAGCGCCTGGGCGGCGCCGATCCCGCTCCTTGAGCGGTTCGTCGCAGCGATTGCCTCTTGTGCTCCAGGCCTAGGGCGCGTAGGCGAGGAGCATATTCTTTCAATGCTTGCGACTTCTGCTCGGGAGACTCCATATGCGGTCCAATAGTCAGATCACGATGAATTTTGGCCTCGATCCGATGATTGAGGAAATGCGCGAAGCGGTGGCCCGCTGGGCGGCCGACAAGCTGGCGCCGCGCGCCGCCGAAATCGACCAGAAGGACGAATTTCCTCGGGATCTGTGGCCTGAGCTTGGCGAGCTCGGCGCTCTCGGGATCACGGCGTCGGAGGAGTATGGCGGGCTTGGCCTCGGCTATCTCGCCCATGCGGTGGTGATGGAGGAGGTTTCGCGCGCGTCGGGCGGCGTCGGGCTCTCCTATGGCGCTCACTCCAATCTGTGCGTCAATCAAATCAACCTCAACGGCAGCGCTGAC
>CAYWWL010000356.1:0-2607 GCA_964461925.1 uncultured Caulobacterales bacterium
CCCTGGCCGCGCAGCCAAGGCGGCGTGCTTTCGTCCCAAGACGCGGTGCACAGAACATGGGTGTCGCCGAATTTGACCAAGCAGGAGCCTTCGGCGTGCTTGGCGTAGCCGGGTTCAAAACTGACGCTGCGCATTTCATTGAAGCTACGGCCGGACGCTCGCATGGACGCTCTCCTGTAAAAACTTTCTTATTGTGCAAAATCCCGCGTCGCTGACGCCGCGACGCTCAAGCTGGTGGCTCTAAAGTGGCGCTCGCCATAAGTCGAGGCTTGCGCGGCGGAATATTCGCCGGACCGGGCGGTTGCTGAGGCCAATGGCGCTGATCGATGGCGCGGGCGCGCATCGGCGGGCTGGGGGCCGGGGCGAAACGCCGCCAGCCTAAAGGCCGCGGCGCGGCGGCGTCGATTTGCGGTTTTCTTCGCCGCCGAGCGCGCCTAAATCTAAACCACTATGAGCACCTTGGAAGACATCGACGGTCGCGCCCGGGACGTATTCAAACGCCTGGTGGAGACCTATCTGGACACCGGCGAACCGGTCGGCTCACGCACGTTGAGCCAGGACGACGCCCTTGGCGTGTCGCCGGCGACGATCCGCAACGTGATGGCCGACCTCACCGATCTCGGCCTGTTGTATGCGCCCCATGTCTCCGCCGGACGCTTGCCCACGGATCTTGGCTTGCGCTTGTTCGTCGACGGGTTGATGCAGCTCGGCGATCTCACCGACGAAGAGCGCCGCACCCTCGACGTGGCCGCGGTGGAAAGCGGCGGCGGCAGCGTATTGGAGCAAGCCGCGGCGCGGCTCTCGGGCCTGACCAAAAGCGCCAGCCTGGTGGTGGCGCCGAAAACCGAAGCGCCCTTGCGCCATGTGGAGTTCGTCTCCACCGCGCCGGGGGAGGCCTTGGCGATTCTCGTCTATGAAGACGCCCGGGTGGAGAACCGGGTGATGTCGGTGCCTTTGGGCCTGCCGGTCTCGTCCCTGATCGCCGCGGGCAACTACCTATCCGCCCGGCTCGCCGGCAAGACCTTAAGCGAGATGACCCATTCCATCGTCTCGGAGATCGACTCCAACCAAGCCGCCCTCGACGACCTCACCGGCCGCTTGGTTAAGGACGGGGTCGCCGAGCTCACCGCCGACGACCGCGCCAGCCTGATCGTGCGCGGCCGCGGTCGGCTGCTCGACGAGACCACCGAAGAAGACCTGGAAAAAGTGCGGATGTTGTTCGACGACCTCGAACGCAAGCGCGACGTGATCGACGTCTTGAGCGCGGCCAAGAGCGGCGAAGGCGTGCGGGTCTTTATCGGCTCGGAGAACCGGCTGTTCTCGCTCTCCGGCTCCTCGGTGATCGCTGCGCCCTATCGCGACCAGAGCAACAAGATCGTCGGCGTGGTCGGCGTCCTCGGCCCGACCCGGCTGAATTACTCCCGCATCGTGCCGATCGTCGATTATACCGCCGAAGCGGTCTCCCGGGTGCTCGGCCGCTCCGGCTAAGCGCCGGTTTGGCTTGCGGGCCTGTCTTGTGGGCCTGGCTTGCAGGTTTGGCTTGTGGGGATCGGCGGGGGCGCGCCGGCGCATGGTCGGCCAGCTAATGGTTGAAAAGTCCGCGGCGCTTGCGTACATCGCCGGTCTCGGGTTTTTACCGAGGATCGGACGGCCCTTACGGGCGTCAACAGAGAAGTACGACAGCATGAACATTGGCGGCAACCGCGACGATTTTGACGACGACCATTCCGGCTTCGGCGACCATGACGGGCCCGGCGACGAGCATTTCGACGATATCGAACAGGCCGCCGCCGACGCCGAGGACGAGGCCGATCTGCGCGGCGTGGAATCCCTCGCCATGGCCGCCGCCCAAGGGCTGCAGGACGAAGTCGACAAGCTCAACGATCAATTGCTGCGCATGGCCGCCGAGCTGGAGAACACCCGGCGCCGCGCGGAAAAGGAAAAAGTCGACGCCGGGCGCTACGCCATCGCCAATTTCGCCCGCGACCTGTTGCCCGTGGCCGATAATTTCGAGCGCGCCCTGGCCGCCCTGCCGGACGACCCCAGCGCCGTCGCCGCGGACAGCCTGGAAGGCCTCGTCACCGGCGTGAAGATGACCGAGAAGGAGCTGCTCACCGCCCTCGAGCGCCACGGCGTCAAACGCATCGACCCCACCGGCGAGAAGTTCGATCCCAATCTGCACCAGGCCGTGGCCCAAACCCCGGCCCCCGGCGTGCCCCAGGGCCATGTCGCCCAGACCGCGCAAGTCGGCTTCGTCCTCGCCGACCGGGTGCTGCGCGCCGCCATGGTCATCGTCTCCAACGGCGAAGACCTCCCTGGCGGCGGTTCATCCGATAGCGGATCATCCGGCGACGGCGGCGACGCCCCCGGCGGCCGGATTGATACAAGGGTTTAGGGGTAGGGCGCTTCGTCAGGCGTTCGCAGGGCGCTCACGAATATTCCTGCGAAAATAATTCCCCCAAGGATCAATCCGCCGGCCGCCCCGACGCGCGCGGCGTTGAGAGGCGTGAGCGGCGGCGTTATGGCGAACGGTCAAAAGCTGGCTCTTTCCGCTAATGCGCCATTCAATCAATTCGCTTAATGGGCTTCAAAGCCGACGTTCAATAA
>CAYWWL010000357.1:0-2597 GCA_964461925.1 uncultured Caulobacterales bacterium
TGGTTTTCGGGCGGAGAAAATCGGCGAAAACGCGGTTCTCGACCTGCAGGAATTCAGCCTGTCGGGTCGCAAACGAGAAGTCATTCGGCGCGGGCGTCGCAAGCTCGCCGAACGCATGGGCGCAACGTTCCGGGTCTCCGATGGGCCCCATTGGCCGCAGACCGTGGCCGCCCTGAAACCGATTTCCGACGCTTGGCTCGCCGCCCAAGGCGGGCGGGAAAAAGCCTTCTCTCTGGGCGCCTACCGCCAACCTCTGCTCGACCATTGCCCGATCGGCATCGTTGAATTGGAGGGTGAAATCCGCGCGTTCGGCACGTTGCTGACGACAGCGGACAAAAGTTGGGCGGGCATCGACTTGATGCGCTACGACCCCGACCATAACGTCACCAATCTGATGGATTTTCTCCTGGTGGAACTCATCCTATGGGCCAAGCACGAAGGCTATCAACGGTTCGATTTGTCCATGGCGCCGTTGTCCGGCTTGGCGGTGGAGCGGTACGCGCCTTTGTTCGCGCGGCTTGGCCGGTTGATCTATGAGCGCGGCGAACGGTTTTACAATTTCCAAGGCTTGCGGCGGTTCAAGGAGAAATTCGGGCCCACCTGGGAGCCGCGCTATTTAGCGGCGCCAGGGTCATGGTCGCTGCCCTTGGTGCTCGCCGAGGCGGCGCAGCTGACCAACGGCGTCAAAGGCCAGGCGGCGACCCGGCTCGACGCAGCGGAAAAAGCGCCGGCCCTATAAAGACCGGCGCGGCGCAATGCGTCTGAACAAGAAGGGCGGTTAGACTTTTTCTTTCAGCGCCCATTCCGGCCGGATGAAATGGCAAGTGTAGCCTTCCGGATAGCGCTCCAGATAATCCTGGTGGAAATCTTCCGCCCGGGTGAAGGGGCCAGCCGCGGTGAGTTCCGTAGCGAGGTCCTTGGCGTGGACGCCGGCATTGGCGATTTCGGCCATCACGCCTTCAGCGACGGCCTTCTGGTCGTCGTCGAGATAGAAGATCGCCGAGCGGTATTGCGTGCCGACGTCGTTGCCTTGGCGATTGAGCGTCGTCGGGTCGTGGATCTGGAAGAAGAACAAGAGCAGGTCGCGATAGCTGGTGGCCGTCGGATCGAAGTCGATGCGGATCGCCTCGGCGTGGCCGGTGGATCCGGTTTTCACGTCGTTATAGGTCGGGTTGGCGGTGCTCCCGCCAGCGTATCCGACTTCGGTCGCGGTGACCCCAGGGCGTTTACGGAACAAGTCCTCCATGCCCCAGAAACAACCGCCGGCGAGGATCGCGGTTTGCGTCGCGCGTGCTGCGCCAATCGTATCAGTCATAATCGAGGTCTCCCATTGAAAGCGACAGGGGAAGCGAAAGCCCAAGCGACAGGATTAGATTACGCGCCGAAATCGCGATCGGCGAGGAATTTCTCCGCCTCAAGGGCGGCCATGCAGCCCATGCCGGCGGCGGTGACGGCTTGACGGTAGATGTCGTCGGTGACGTCGCCAGCGGCGTAGACGCCTTGGATTTCCGTCGCCGTGGAATCCGGGGCGGTGATAAGGTAGCCGTTCTGCTTCATCTCAAGCTTGCCGGCGAACAGCTCCGTCGCAGGCTGGTGGCCGATTGCGACGAAAACGCCGTCGGTTTTCAGGTCCTGGGTCTCGCCAGTCTTGGCGTGCTTCAAGCGCGCGCCGGTGACGCCGAGGGGCTCCTCGTCGCCGAGGATCTCGTCGAGGGTGTGGTCCCAGATGACGGTGACGTTTTCTTTGGCGAGCAGCCGATCCTGAAGAATTTTCTCCGCCCGCAGCGTATCCCGCCGGTGCACCAATGTGACCGATTTCGCCAGGCCCGACAGATACAGCGCTTCCTCCACGGCGGTGTTGCCGCCGCCGACCACGACCACGTCCTTATTGCGGTAGAAGAAGCCGTCGCAGGTGGCGCAGGCCGAGACGCCGAAGCCTTGGAATTTCTGTTCGCTGGGCAGGCCAAGCCATTTCGCTTGCGCGCCGGTGGCGATGATCAAGGCGTCGGTTTCATAGGTCTCGCCGCCGTCGCCCTTCAAAACGATCGGTTTCGCGGTGAGATCGACGTCGACGATCAAGTCGGAGACGAATGTCGCGCCGACATGCTCGGCTTGCTTTTGCATTTGCTCCATCAGCCATGGGCCTTGGATCACGTCGGCGAAGCCGGGATAGTTTTCCACATCCGTGGTGATGGTCATTTGGCCGCCCGGCTGCATCCCGTGCACCACCAAAGGATCGAGACCGGCCCGCGCGGTGTAAATGGCTGCGGTGAGACCAGCTGCGCCGGAACCGAGAATCAGGACTTTGGTTTTCATGCTCGCACCTCTTGGCCCGACATTGCGGGCGTTTGTTTCGCTCCGATATGGCGGTTTCGCGGCGCGGAGACAAGGGCAGGGCGTCGGCTCGACTTTTCCCAAATGCGTGAGCGATTTGCCGCCGACCAGGAGAGCCGGCTATAGAAGTGAAAACACATTAGGGAGATCGCGATGAGCACAGCGCGCGCATGGGCCGCCGACGAGGCGGGAGGAGCGTTTCGACCGTTCGAATACGATCAAGGACCGATCGGCGCCGACGAAGTGGAGGTCGCCGTGGACTA
>CAYWWL010000358.1:0-2590 GCA_964461925.1 uncultured Caulobacterales bacterium
CGGACTAATCGCCAGCACGATCAAGGCGGCGATCGCGACATTGCGCATGGAGAACGCTTTGCGATCGACCAACACCGCCAGGAACATCACGCTGGTCATGATGAACGCGCGCCGCGCCGACCATCCGGCCCCAGATAATAACAGATAGGCCGCGCTCGCCGTCAGGCCGATCGCGGCGGCCCATTTCTTGATCGGATAGCGCAGCGCCAGGCCGGGCCAAGCGGCGAGCCCAGCGCGCGCGGCGAAAAACACGAGCCCCGCGGCGAGCCCCATATGCAGGCCTGATATGGCTAACAAATGGGCGAGGCCGGCGTCGCGCAGCGCCGTCTGGGCCGAGTCGGAAATCGCGCCGCGTTTGCCGGTGACGAGGGCCGCGACCACCGCGCCGCCATCCCCCGGCGCCGCGGCGACGATGCGCCGGGAAAGGCCGAGCCGCGCCCGTTCGATCCGCGCGGCGATGCGCGCCTTTATCGGGCGCGGCGCGGCGTCGGCGACGATGGTCGGCGTCGAGACCGCATAGCCCACCGCGCCGATGCGCTCGAAATAAAGCCGCCGAGCGAAGTCATACCCGCCTGGCGCCACCGGCCCTGGCGGCGGCGACAGTCCGGCGCGAATCGCGATGCGATCCCCTGGTCCTGCGTCGAACCCGCCGCCGCGCCACGTGACCCTGGCTCGGGCTGGGGTCCTGTCGGAGGCCAGACCGTCAATCGTCGTCACGGCGATCGTCAATCGGCGCCGCTGGTCGCCTTCGTCCACCGCCAATAATCGCCCTTCGATCCAGCGCGGCTTGATCTCCGCGGCGAGGATCGGCGCGGCGCGGTCATACGTGCGATAGGCCGCAGCGGCGTGGCCGGCGAGACCGATGGCGAGCGCCGCCAACGTCAACCGCTAGGGCCGCGGCGCCGCCGCGGCGAGCATAGCCAGGCCGACCGTCAGCACACCCTCTATCGTCAGCGCCAAGAGCGTCAGCGGCGGCGGCCGCGCGGTGAAATACAAAGCGGCGCCAGCGCCGAAAAAGACGGGACTCCAGACGAACGGGCCCGCGGTTTCGGCGGCGGCTTCAGCGCGCAGCCAAAGCCAGCCCCGCGCCGAGAGAAATTTCACCCGGCGTGCAAAAGATCGTCCGACGGCTTGGCCGCCCGCGATCCTCATCTGCGCGCGTCTCCCGCCATAGGGCGAGGCTACGCGCCTCAGATCCCGCTTGTCGACAGTCTGGCGCGATCCGCCGGCGGCGATCGCCCCTTTGCCAAATAGCGCGGCGCCAGTATGAAGGCGCTGCAATCCACGAGGAGCCTTTATGTCCGCGCCAGTCGTCACCCGTTTCGCCCCGTCCCCGACGGGCTATCTGCATATTGGCGGCGCACGCACGGCGCTGTTCAATTACCTCTACGCCCGGCGCCATGGCGGCCAATTCCTGCTCCGCATCGAAGACACCGATCGCGCCCGGCATAATGAAGCGGCGGTGGCGGCGATCCTCGACGGCCTCGCCTGGCTCGGCCTCGATTGGGACCAAGAGCCGGTGTCGCAATACGCCAACCGCGACCGGCATCTCGCCGTGGCCGAGCAATTGCTCGCCGCGGGCGCGGCCTATCGCTGCTATATGACGCCGGAGGAGACCGATGCGGCGCGGGACAAAGCCCGGGCGGAGAAGATCCGGTTCGAAAGCCCGTGGCGCGACAGCGACGCCGAACCGCCGGCGGGGGCGCCGTTTGCGATCCGCTTCAAGGCGCCGCGGGACGGCGTCACCACTGTGGCCGACGCGGTTCAAGGCGAGGTCTCGTTTCCGAACAGCGCCCTCGACGATTTGATCATCGTGCGCAGCGGCGACGGCGGGCCGACCTATAATCTCGCCGTCGTCGTCGACGACCATGACATGGGGGTCACCCATGTGATCCGCGGCGACGACCATCTCAACAACGCCGCGCGGCAAGCGCAAATTTATGACGCCCTCGGATGGACCCGGCCGGGTTTCGCCCATGTGCCGCTGATCCATGGATCGGACGGGGCGAAACTTTCGAAACGCCATGGCGCCCTCGGGGTCGAGGCCTATCGCGACGACGGCGTCTTGGCCGACGCCCTGGCCAATTATCTGCTGCGCCTGGGCTGGTCCCATGGCGACGACGAGATCATCTCCCGGGCCGAGGCGAAACAATGGTTCGACCTTGGCGGCTTGAACAAAGCGCCGGCGCGGCTCGACCTGGACAAATTGTCCGCGGTGAACAGCCATTACATCAAGGCCTTGGCGCCGGAGGCGTTCCGCGCGGCGATCGCGGCGTTCCTCGATCCGGCGATCGCCGCGGCGCCGGACGCCGATGCGCGCCTCGCCAGAGCGACGCCGTTCTTGCAAACCCGGATGACGAGCCTTGCGGACATCAATGACGCGGCGGCGTTCTTGTTCATTGCGCGGCCCCTCGAATTGACCGGCAAAGCGGCGAAGCCGTTGAAGAAAGACGGCGCCCTGGCGCTGCTCGGCAAGGCCCGAACGATGCTCGCCGAGGTCGAAACCTGGGACGATCCGGCGGCGCTGGACGCCGCGCTGCAGGGATTCGCCGAGGCCGAGGGGGTCGGATTCGGGCAAATCGGCCCGGCG
>CAYWWL010000359.1:0-2589 GCA_964461925.1 uncultured Caulobacterales bacterium
GCTCGTCAAGGCGGGCCTCCTTGAATGGGCGCCGGTGGATCCTGATCCGCCTTTCGCTCAGCCGGATCCCGCCGCGAGCCGGCCGGCATTGGCGGGGGACCAAATCGACGCGGCTGAGCGACTGCGGCGGCATGTGCGCGACAACGGCGGCGCAGTCCTGCTCGACGGCGTCACTGGATCAGGCAAGACAGAGGTTTACTGCGAGGCGGTGGCCGAGGCGCTCGCGCAGGATCCGACCGCCCAGGTGCTGATTCTGATTCCGGAAATCGCATTGACCCTGCCCTTTCTGGAGCGGCTAGAGCGCCGGTTCGGCGCCGCGCCGGCGGGGTGGCATTCGGAACTGACCATGGCCGCGCGCCGCCGTGTCTGGCGGCGCGTCGCCGACGGCGGCGCGCGCATCGTGGTCGGCGCTCGCTCGGCGTTATTTCTTCCGTATAAGAATTTAAAGCTGGTCGTCGTCGACGAAGAGCATGAAGGCGCGTACAAGCAAGAAGATGGGGTGGTCTATCATGGCCGCGATCTCGCCGTGGCTCGCGGCGCCCTCGACAAGTTTCCGGTTGTTCTGGTGTCCGCCACGCCGTCGCTCGAAACCGTCGTCAATGTCGACCAAGGCCGATATGACATTGTCCGTTTGTCCAAACGCTTTGGCGGCGCCCAGCTGCCTGACGTATCGATGATCGACCTTCGCCACGAACCGGCGGAAAAAGGCCGCTGGCTGTCGCCGCCATTGATCGCGGCGATCAATGAAACGCTGCGGGAGCGTCAGCAAAGTCTGTTGTTCCTCAACCGGCGCGGATATGCGCCGCTGACGATCTGTCGCAAATGCGGCGAGCGCATTAAATCGCCCCATTCCGACACGTGGTTGGTCGAGCACCGGTTCGAAAATCGATTGGTCTGCCATCACACCGGATTCTCCATGCCAAAACCGAAGTCTTGTCCCTCGTGTAAGGCAGTGGATTCATTAGCGCCTTGCGGCCCAGGGGTGGAACGGGTCGCTGAGGAGGCGGCAGACCGCTGGCCGGAGGCTAGGCTCGCCGTCTTGTCGTCAGACACCGCGCCGACGCCTGCGCATATGCGCGAAACCCTCGACGCCATGGAAGCGGGCGACATCGATATCTTGGTGGCGACGCAAGTGGTGGCGAAGGGACACCATTTTCCGAATTTGACGTGTGTCGGCGTGGTCGACGCCGATATGGGCCTGGCGGGCGGCGATCTGCGCGCCGGCGAACGCACGTTTCAGCTCCTGCGCCAGGTTTCTGGTCGCGCCGGGCGTGGCGAAAAGCCAGGTCGGGTCCTGCTCCAGACCCACCAGACGGGCAGTCAGGTTCTGCAAGCGCTAGCGAAGGGCGATCGCGACGCGTTCCTCGTCGCCGAGGCCGCGGGGCGGGAGCGTCACGGCTATCCGCCTTATGGTCGTTTGGCGGCGATCATCTTGCGATCGTCGAACGAAGAGGCGTTGCGGAAGTCTGCGGAGCAACATCGGGCGGCGCTATTCGCGGCCCACGGCGTCACCGTCATGGGACCGGCGCCGGCGCCGCTCTACCGACTGCGCGGCGAAGCGCGCTTGCGGTTCCTGGTGAAGTCCCGACGCGACGTGCATATCCAAGGCTTCCTGCGCGCTTGGCTGAAAAAGGTGCGGTTGCCCAACGCCGTCAGACGATCGATCGACGTCGACCCATATTCGTTCATGTAGCGCGACATCGCGGTTAACGCCCGTTAGGCTTACCAATATCTGAATTTATTCAGTCGTCGTCGTAACTAAAACTCTAATGACGCCTTTACGATTGCTTTGTGCTTGTGGGGTAAAAACTTAGGGTGCGCTCTCGTCCGAGGGCGACTTTTGGCGTTTGAACCGCCGAGTTGAGTATGTTGAGTATGAAGCGTACGATTGAATCTGCATGGACCCGACACAGCCCATCCGCCGATGGCGGCATCGCGGCGGTCGGGCATGACGGCGCCACGGAGCGGGCCGTCGCATTCGACGCTATTCGTCTGTTTGCTGCGTTTCTTGTCGTCTTCTCCCATTCATTTGAAATCACCCAAGGCGATCGAAGCGGCGAGCCCTTAGTCGCCTTGTTTGGCCAATTGTCGCTTGGCGAAGTAGGCGTATTGATATTCTTCGCCGTTAGCGGATTCTTGGTCACCGAGAGCTGGCGGTCAACGCCGCACGCGAATTGTTTTTTATGGAAGCGCGGCCTCAGAATTGTTCCGGCGCTTTGGGTGAACGTGCTGATCTTGGCGCTCGTCGTCGGGCCGGTCGCGTCGACCTTGGCGCCCGCGGCGTATTTTTCCGATCCGGGCACGGCTTCATTCCTCGTCAATGGCCTGATGTTCGGCGCCGAATGGGGCTTGCCGGGCGTCTTCACGTCGGCGCCAGTGGCCAATGCGGTGAACCTGCCGCTATGGACATTGTCCTATGAAATCCTCTGCTACCTCATGATCGCCATTCTGGGCGCGGCGAATCGCCTGCGCCCGGGCGTCCTCGCCGTCATCTTCGCCGCGCTTTTGACGCTCAATTTATTTCCGGAGATGCGCGGCGCCAGTGGCGTCGGCGGCCTTCTCTATCCATTGACCCTCGTCGGCCCAAGT
>CAYWWL010000360.1:0-2570 GCA_964461925.1 uncultured Caulobacterales bacterium
CCGCGCCCATGGACCGGAATCAGCGCCGCGCATTTCGAGGAATTTCTTCAACCGCACTTCCGGGAAGGCGGTGGACAAATGGTCCTCCCAATCGTCCATGGTGGGCTTTTCGCCCATCAGCGCCGGCAATTCGCCCTTCAGAAAATCGCGGAAGCTTTGACCCGACGCGTCGATATAGCGCCCTTCCCGGCGAACGAAATACATCGGCACGTCGAGCATGTATTGGACGTAGCGCTCATAGCCGAAACCGTCCTCGAAGACGAAATCAAGAAGTCCCGTGCGGTCGGGATCGGTATCGGTCCAAATATGCGCGCGCCAGGACGCGAAGCCCGACGCTCGGCCTTCGACCAAGGACGAGTTGGCGAACAACGCCGTGGCCACGGGCTGCAGGGCGAGCGAGGTTCTGAACTTGCGCACCATGTCGGCTTCGTCGGCGTAGTCGAGATTAACTTGAACCGTACACGTACGATGCATCATGTCGAGCCCGAGGCCGCCGACCTTGGGCATGTAAGCGCGCATGATGTCATAGCGCGCCTTCGGCATTTTCGGCATTTGCGCCCGCGTCCAAGTCGGCGCCATGCCCATGCCTAGGAAACCGATATTCATCGGATCGGCGACGCGTTTGACGGCGTCGAGATGGCGATGAACTTCGGTGCAGGTTTGGTGTACGTTGCGCAAAGGCGCGCCCGACAACTCCACCTGACCGCCTGGCTCCAAGGACACCGACGCGCCCTCGCCTTTCAGGCCGATCGGCTTGTCGTTCTCCCAGATAATGTCCCAACCGGTTTCCTGGCTCAGCGCTTCGAGCACCGCGCGCACGCCGTTCGGCCCGTCATAGCCCACCGGCTCCAAGGTCTTGCGGCAATAGATGAACTTTTCATGTTCCGTACCAAGAAGCCAATCCTTCTTCGGTTTCTCGCCGGCTGCGATATATGCGGTGAGTTCGCTGATGTTTTCGATGGGAGCAGTCATGGACATCGCCTGTGCGGCGGCCGCCGACTAGGGCGCGGCCGAGAAGCCCAACCCATACCGCCGATCGGGGCGTCGAGCCAAGTAGTTTAATTGACGGCCAATTTAAGTTTCCTGCAGGTCCCCAAGGGCCGCTTGCCAGAGGGCGATGGCGGCGATGGCGGCGGTGTCGGCGCGCAAGATGCGCGGCCCCAAGGTCGCCGGCGCGATCCCTTCGCGCGCGCGCAAGGCGGCGCGCTCGGCCGCCGTGAAACCGCCTTCCGGGCCGATCAACAGTCCCCACGGACCGTCTGGATCGGCCCCCTTCAATACGTCGAGCATCGGCGCGGCGCGGCCCGCCGTCCCGCCCCATGCGGCGTCGGGATCGTCGCCAGCCTCGTCGCAAAATACGAGTCGTTCCTGCTCCCGGCGCGTGGCCAGGAAGGCGTCGAACTTCACCGGCGCGGCGATCGTCGGCGCGCTTAGCCTGCCGCACTGCTCCGCGGCTTCGACGCAGATGGCGGCGAGCCGGTCGAGGCGCAGCCGGTCGGCGTTGGTGCGTTCGGTGATCACAGGATGAAACGATGCGACGCCGAGCTCGACGCCTTTTTGCAGGATCGCCTCTAGCGGGCCGCGCTTGATCGGCGCGAAATAGAGCCGAAGATCGGGCTCCGCCGCCGGCGCCCTTAATTGCGGGCCCAGGCGCGCCGCGCCGCCCTTTTTGCCGAGCGCCGCTATCGTTGCTTCGTATTCGCCGTATTCTCCGTTAAACGCCTTGATCGGATCGCCGACCGCCCGACGCAGCACATTTCGAAGATAGTGCGCCTGCCCGTCCGACAGGGGGATCTCCGCCCCTTCCGCCAGGGGGCATGGGGTTAATAGTCTTGGAATCATGGGCGCCGCTTTGCCGGTTTCAAAAACCTGCTATTTACGCGGTATTGTCGCCGGCGCAAAATCCGGCGTGAAAGGAGAACAAGGCGTGAGCGACGCATCCCCAGCCAACGGCCCCGATCTGAGCGCCGCGCGACCAGGCGACGTCGCCGCGGACAATTGGGTCGATCGACTCGCCCCGCCTCGCACGCGCCCTTATTTGCGGCTAATCCGCGCCGATCGGCCAATTGGCGTGTGGCTGTTATGGATCCCATGCCTTTGGGGCGGCATGCTCGCTTTGGCCGCCGGCCATGGCGATTGGCGCGCCTTCCTCTGGCATGGGGCGTTATGTGGGATCGGCGCCTATGTCATGCGCGGCGCAGGCTGCGCCTATAACGACATCGTCGACAAGGATTTCGACGGCCAAGTGGAGCGCACCGCCATGCGCCCCCTGCCGGCGGGCCAGATCACGTTGCGGCAAGCTTGGGCGACCCTGATCGTGCTCAGCTTCGTCGGCCTCGCGGCGCTGCTGCAGTTCAACCTCTTCACGGTGGCGATCGGCGTGGCCTCCCTCGCTTTGGTGGCCGCTTATCCGTTTATGAAGCGGATCACCTGGTGGCCGCAAGCGTGGCTCGGCCTCACCTTTAATTGGGGCGCTCTCGTCGGCTACGCCGCGGCGGCGGGCGGTTTGGCGCCGGAGACGGCCGCGCTTTACGCCGCCGGGATATTCTGGACCCTCGGCTATGACACCA
>CAYWWL010000361.1:0-2563 GCA_964461925.1 uncultured Caulobacterales bacterium
CCTGCTTGGCCGAGCCGCCGGCGGAGTCGCCCTCGACGATGAATAGTTCGGACTTGGCCGGGTCGCGCTCTTGGCAGTCGGCGAGCTTGCCGGGCAGCGAGGCGACGTCGAGGGCGGACTTGCGCCGGGTCAATTCCCGCGCCTTGCGCGCCGCCTCCCGCGCCATCGCCGCTTCGACGATCTTCATCACGATCTTGCGGCCGTCGCCGGGGTTCTCCTCGAACCATTCGCCGAGCTTCTCCGAGACGATGCTCTCCACCACCGGGCGCACTTCGGAGGAGACCAGCTTGTCTTTCGTCTGGGAGCTGAATTTTGGATCCGGCACCTTCACCGAGAGGACGCACGTCAGTCCCTCGCGGGAATCGTCGCCCGAGATCGAGACTTTCTCTTTCTTGGCGACGCCGCTCTCCGCCGCGTAAGAGTTCACCACCCGGGTCAGGGCGCCGCGGAAGCCGGCCAAATGGGTGCCGCCGTCGCGCTGAGGGATATTGTTGGTGAAGCACAAGACGCGCTCGTGATAGCTGTCGTTCCACCACATGGCGACGTCGACGGTGACGCCGTCTTTCTCCGTGGAGAACGACACCGGGTTGGAGATCAGCGGATTCTTCGCGGTGTCGAGATAGCGGACGAACATCTCCAGCCCGCCGTCATAGAGCATTTTCTCTTCGCGCGGCTCGACCTCGCGGTCGTCGCGCAGATTGATGGCGACCCCGGAATTGAGGAACGCCAATTCGCGCAGCCGCTTCTCCAGGGTGTCATAGTCGAATTTCACCCCGGTGAAGATCTCGTCCGACGGCATGAAGGTGACTTCCGTTCCCGTCGCTTCGGTTTTGCCGACCACCGCCAGCGGCGCCTCGGGCTCGCCCATGCGGAACCGCATATAATGCTCTTCGCCGCCGCGGCGGATGCGCAGATCGAGCCATTCCGACAGCGCATTGACCACCGAGACCCCGACCCCGTGCAGACCGCCGGAGACCTTGTAGGAGTTCTGGTCGAACTTACCGCCGGCGTGCAATTGGGTCATGATCACCTGGGCGGCGGAGACGCCTTCTTCCGGGTGGATCGCCGTGGGCACGCCGCGGCCATTGTCGCGCACGGTCACCGAGCCGTCTTGGTTGAGCTGCACCTCGACGGTGTCGCAATAGCCGGCGAGGGCTTCGTCGATGGCGTTGTCGACGACTTCATAGACCATATGGTGCAGACCGGAGCCGTCGTCGGTGTCGCCGATATACATGCCCGGGCGCTTGCGCACCGCGTCGAGGCCTTTCAGGACCTTGATCGAGTCCGCGCCATAATCCGGATTGTCGGCGTTGTGATCGGTTGTGTCTTCACTCATTGCAAGATTTGTTTCTGTCACAATTATCTACTTCAAGGCGCGGGC
This sequence comes from uncultured Caulobacterales bacterium, assembly GCA_964461925.1. Taxonomy (GTDB): domain Bacteria; phylum Pseudomonadota; class Alphaproteobacteria; order Caulobacterales; family Parvularculaceae; genus MED-G105. The sequence continues at coordinate 1,382 of CAYWWL010000361.1, forward strand.
GCGAATGCGGTCCGCGGTATTACGGCGGCGCTCATCGCGCCGAATGGATCCTGTCGGCGACGGCCTATGGCGGCGAGACTTCCCGCACCTCGCCGTCAGCGACCGTGAACGCTTGGGCGCGCGCGCCCCAACTCTCGAACAGGGAGTGATCCGTCCCCGTCATAAAGCACTGGAACCCGACGCTCTCGAGAATGTCGAACAGCGCCGCGCGGCGATCGCCGTCGAGATGCGCGGCGATTTCGTCGAGCAGCAAGACCAATGGCGCGCTGGCGCCGCCGGCCTGTTTCAAGGCGCAGGCGTTCGCGAGCACGAGGCCGATCAACAGCGCCTTTTGCTCCCCGGTCGAACAGCGCCGCGCCGGCATCGCCTTGGCGCGGTGACTGACCAACATGTCGGAACGATGGGGCCCAGCGACGGCGCGGCCCGCTTCCGCGTCGCGCCGCCGATTTATTCTTAGCAGCTCCAGATAATCCTCTTCAACCGCCGCTGCGGGCTGGTCCGCGAGGGCCGCTTCGAGCGCCCCTTCAAGGGCGATTTCCGCGGCGGGAAACGCGCCGCCTGCGAGTCCGGCGACGTCGCACGCGGCCAGGGCCGAGGCGGTGGCGCGGCGCCCGGCGGCCAAGGCCACGGCGGCCTCGGCCATCTGCAATTCCAGCCCCGCCAGCCAGGTTTCGTCGAAACGCCGGGCGTCGAGCAATTTCTGCCGTTGCCGCATCGCCGTCTCGAACCCCGACAAGGCCCGGGAGTGGCTCGGATCGTGGGCCCCGGTCATGCGATCGAGGAAGCGCCGGCGATCCCCGGCGCCGGCGGTGAACAGGCCGTCCTGGGCCGGGGTCAGCCACAAGAAACGGACGATGTCGGCGAACGCGGTCGGCCCCTTGGCGTTCCCGCCGTCGATCCGGCAGGCCCGGCGTTCGCCTTGACCCTGGGTGTCCGCGGCGCCGACCCCGAGCCGGCGTTCGTCGTCGCCATCGTCGAACCGGGCGGCCACGGACCAGCCGCCGGCCCCGTCGGTGCGGGCGAGATCCTCCAGCTTGGCGCTGCGCAAGCCCCGGCCCGGCCCGAACAGGGACAAGGCTTCGAGCAAATTGGTCTTGCCCGCGCCATTGGCGCCGACAAAGGTGGCCGAGCGGCCGTCGAGGCGCACGTCCGCGGCGCCGTAAGAGCGATAGTCGGTCAGGG
>CAYWWL010000362.1:0-2558 GCA_964461925.1 uncultured Caulobacterales bacterium
CGGATTGCCTCGGCGGCCTCGGCCCCGAACGATTCCGAAGCCATGGCGCGCGCCTGGAGCCGTCTTTTTCTGTGGACTGTCGAGTTCGGTCTGATCGGCGAGGCCGACGACGATCGGCGAATTCTCGGCGCGGCGATTATGTCGTCGCCGACGGAGATCGATCGCATCCGCGGCGGCGCGCCCGCCGTGCGCCAACTCGACGCGAGCGCCTTTGAAAACGACATTCTCTATAGCGACCCGCAGCCGCTTTTGTATCAGTTCGCTGATTTCGACAGCGTCGGCGCGCGCCTTCGTGAGATGATCCGCACTTCCGGCGGCGGTCGCGTGTCGTTCCAGTCCCGTTTGCGCCAAGCGCCGGCGACGATCCGACGTGGCTGGCCATTCCGGCAGCCGACGATTTCCTTTGGCGTCAAAGAGAAAGACGCCCAAACCGCCGCCGAATAGCGTCGTCATTTGGGCAGGCGCGAATCAGAAGCGGATGCGCCCGCTTAGAAGCGCGCGATCGGGCGTGGCTGGGTTTCGCCGAGCTGGTTTTTCCCTTTATTTTCCCTTGTCTGGCGCGGCGGCTTGGCGGCGTTCTCGTTTTCGGGGTATCATGAAGGCCACGAATGGAGGGACTCCCTATGCTTACAAGCCTGTTGGTCGCGGCGATCGCCGCTGCGAGCGCCAATTCTCCGACCACGACGGTCGCCGCCGTCGCCCCGCAGCCCGCTACCGCGCCGTATTGCCTTGGCCATGAAGACGGCTTTAAGTCGGTCGCCGAGGACGAAACGGCGCCGGCGTGCCCGCTTGGGCCTACCGCGCCGTCGGACGATCAATCCTATAAGATGGGCTTCCGCCACGGCGCCGCGCTTGCTTGCCGCGCGCACCCGGCCAAATGCCAGTGAACGTATTGTGAGCGTCTATATCCTCGCGCAACTGACTATTCACGATCGCGACGAATACTCGAAATATGAGGATCAATTCCTCGACGTCTTCGATCAGTTCGACGGCGCATTATTAAGCGTCGACGAAGAACCCAAAGTGCTGGAAGGCGAGTGGACGGCGACAAGGTCGGTCCTGATCGAATTTCCGACCCAGGAAAAAGCGATGGCGTGGCTGCGCTCTGACGCTTATCGCGCCATCGCCAAACATCGCATTGCGGCGAGCGTCGCCAATTCAATCCTGGTCAAAGGCTTCGAACGCGCCGTCTAGCGCGTTTGGCGCCGTGGACGCTCAAAGACCGGCGACCCGGCGAAGGGACGCGCCCTTCAAGAATTGCACGCAATGCAAAGCGAGCGTGACCAGGCGCATGGGCAATGGCGTTCGCGTTTCCGCTGCGAAGGCGGGATTGGCGCTAAGGGTCTTGTACCAGCGCCAAACCAGGCGGTGACGTCCCGCCATGGGATAGCCCGCCGTCGCCAACCGATGCGCATAGATGAACCAAGCGACGTCGGTGACGGAGATGTCGTCGCCAAGCAGAAATGTGGCGTTGTGCAGGCGCCGCTCCAAGGCCTGGAACGCGGCGCTCAATTGATCGATGGCGTCGCAGATTTGCGCATTGGTGACGCCTTTATTGTCTTTGAGGTCGCGCCAAAACTTCAATTCTATCTGTTTTTGACTGTCGACCTTCTCGCCGACTTGGCCTGAGCCGGTCGTTTCATAGGCGGCGAGGGCGGCCTCGCTTCTTTGCATCAAAAACGTCGGCACGATGTACCGCATAGTGATCATACGCAAGGGAAAATGAAGCTCGTCCTCCATGGCCATCAACGCCGCCGCGATTTCGGTTTGTCCGTGCGGAATGAGCGACGGCTCTGGAAACGTTTCTTCGATATGATCGATGATGTCATTGCTTTCGATGATCACTGCGCCGTCATGCACGAGCACCGGCACCAATCCGCGCGGATTGACGCCCATAAACCAAGGCGTTTGATTTTGTTTCCGGGCCAGGTTCACATGATGGAACGTACACGGTGCGCCTTTGAGGCGAATGACGATGCGGCATTTCTGCGAGCACGAAGAGTGTCGATAGTGCAAGAGATGCAGACCGCGCCATGACAAAACCTCCTTCGTGAGGACGTCGTTGGGGGATAGAGTCACCATTTTTGGACTCTCCTAATATTTTGCGCGTGGATTGCGGCAGAGCCTTACGCGCAATGTCGAATAGAGACGCGTCAAATATATGAGCGACGCATGGGCGCTTTCGCCTTAATACTCGCTCAGTCTAGACGCCGTCTCGTGCGCCATGCAACCGCGGCGACTGCAATCGACCGCCCAGGCGGGTGCGTCAGAGCTTTGACATGACAGCCCGGGCGCATGACACTCAGGTCGACGACGCGCTAGCGGACCGGTCCTAGCGGCAAGCGGAAGGTTGATCCATGAAGACGAAAATCACCGAAATGTTTGGTATCGAACACCCGATTATTCAGGGCGGCATGCACTATGTCGGGTTCGCGGAATTGGCCGCTGCGGTCTCCAATGCGGGCGGGCTTGGCGTGATCACCGCGTTGACGCAGAAATCCCCTGGCGACCTGGCTAATGAAATTGCCCGCTGCAAGGATATGACAGACAAGCCGATC
>CAYWWL010000363.1:0-2531 GCA_964461925.1 uncultured Caulobacterales bacterium
TGGCGATCAGGGTCTGCTTATGCCGCGCGCTTGGCACGATGACATCGGCGGTTATCGCGACATGCCCTTGTTCGAGGACGTGGACATCATCGACCGGCTGATCAAAGCCAAAGGCCGCGCCGCAGTGACCATGCTCGACGCTGCGGCGATCACTTCCGCCGTGCGCTATGAACAGGACGGCTACCTCAAGAGAGTGCTGAAGAACGCCGCGTGTCTCGCCATGTATCGCGCCGGCCGGCCGCCGGAGGCGATTCTCGATTTTTACCTTGGCGACGCGCGGACGACGAAATGACCAGATGAAACCGACACTGATTATATTCTCCAAGGCGCCGATCGCCGGCGCGGTGAAGACGCGGCTCGCCGCCGACATTGGCGCGGCGCGGGCCGCCGCGGCCTATCGCCATATGCTGACCAAGACCGTCGCGACCGCGGCGCGCGGCGACAGGGCGGGTCTGTGGCGGACCAAGATCGCCATCGACCGTCGAAGTCCGGAGGCGCGCTTCGCCAATGTCTGGCCGCCGTCGCTCGGCAAAATCGACCAGGGGCGCGGCGATCTCGGCGCGCGCATGGGCAGGGCGGTGGCGCGGACCCATGGTCCTTTGGCGATCATCGGCTGCGACGCGCCTGAGGTGTCGTTTGAAGATCTGCGGGCCGCATTCGCCGCCTTGAAGGGCGCCGACGCGGCGTTCGGGCCGGCCAGCGACGGCGGCTATTGGCTTGTCGGCCTCGCTCAGCGCCGCGCTGCGCCCCACTTGTTCGAGGGCGTGCGCTGGTCGACCAAGCATGCTTTGGCGGACACCAAGGCAAGCCTGCCCACGCACTTCCGCGTCGCGGCGCTCCCGGTCCGGCGCGACGTCGACACATTGGCGGATCTGCGCGGCATTGGCCCGCGGGCGTTTTGGCGGCGCTAACGGCCGAACCAGCGGATGATCAGTGTCGCCACCAGGCTCACGAGGATCATCGTGGTGACGGGAAAATAGAACGAAAAGCCGTCGCGTTCGATGCGGATGTCCCCGGGCAGCCGGCCGAGGCCGAGCTTGCCAATGAGAGGCCATAGCGCGCCGCCGAAAAGTCCGATTAGGATCAGGGCGACGCCAAGGGCGATCAAGATCTTCTGGCTGGGCGACATGACGGCGGCGGCTCCTCTCGGCGGCGGGTCTTCGATGGCGGCGGCAATCGACGGGCTCAATTGGCGAGCGGCCGATGACGGAACTTTTACCGAAACCGGCGTATCACGGCAAAATCGGCGGAAGTTTTTCGCCGACGTGAAAAAATCGCTGATTTCGGCCCTGTGGCGGTTGGACAAGCCTGTCGCAGCGCCATAGATAAAGACCGAAGGCTGGCGCGAACTGCCGGCGATAAAATAGACCCCTCAAGGATACCCAGTCATGGCGCAAGACCCAGAACGCATCACCATCCTCGCCCGCGAATTCACCGCTGCGGCGCTTGAATTCCATCGCGGCCGCATGGCGGAGAAGGGCTATCGGATGGAAGGCTCGATCACGCCGCGCTCGTTCAAAATGATCGAAGGCGTCGAGCCGCCGAAGGATCTTTTCGATGGCGACCCGCTGTTCGCCGTGACGTTCGTCAAGAAAGAGGTCGAGGCCTAGTCCGCCAAGGCGGCTTGCGCGAGGGCGCGTCGTCATGACCGATCCGAAGGCCTCAGCCAAGAAAATCGGCGTGCCAGGGGCGTTTAACGCCATTGACGCGCCATGGTCGCCGCACATCGCCCGTGACGTGAACGGTCAGGAAATTCGCTTGGCCAAGCTCGACGGCGCGTTCGATTGGCATTTCCACGCCGACGCAGACGAAGCTTTCTTCGTGATCAAAGGCGGATTTGAGATGCAATTCCGCGACGGCGCTGAGGAATGGTCGGAGTTTCTCAACGAAGGCGATTTGATCGTCGTGCCCGCCGGGCGCGAGCATCGCCCTAACGCCGCGGCTGAATGTTGGGTGATGATGATCGCCAAGGCCGACGAGCGAAACACCGGCAATATCGACAGCGACAAAACCAAACGCGATTTGCCGCGGCTCTAACGGCGATTGGGCTGCGAATTTCCGCGGGTTTTTATTGCCCGGCGCGGTGGCTCTCGTTAAGACCGGACGAAACCGCCCGTCCTAGGGCCCCATGACCGCCCGGAGAACCGCTAATGTCCATTCTCGTCGACAAAAACACCCACGTTATCTGCCAAGGCCTGACTGGCAGCCAGGGCACGTTCCATACGGAACATGCGATCGCCTATGGCACCAAAATGGTCGCCGGGGTGACCCCGGGCAAAGGCGGGCAGAACTGGGTCGGCGGCGAGACCGCGAATGGCGCTGAATTGCCGGTGTTCGACACCGTCACAGAAGCCCAGGCCCACACCCGGGTCGACGCCTCGGTGATCTACGTCCCGCCGGCCTTCGCCGCCGACTCGATCCTCGAAGCGATCGCCGCAGAAGTGCCGCTGATCGTATGCATCACCGAAGGCATTCCAGTGCTCGACATGGTTCGCGTCAACCGCGCCCTTGACGGCTCCAAATCCCGTCTG
>CAYWWL010000364.1:0-2530 GCA_964461925.1 uncultured Caulobacterales bacterium
AACGCCGGGGCGGTGCACCAGGGGGTCGCCGCCCTGGTGGAGGATCTGCCCCGGGCGCGCTTGAAAGACGTGTGCCAGGAACTCGGTCCCGGCGCGCCCATCGTGGTGCTCGACCAGGTCACCGATCCGCAGAATATCGGCGCGATCTTCCGCAGCGCCGCGGCGTTCGGGGCCCGGGCGATCATCGCCCAGGACCGCCGCACCCCGCCTTTGGCCGGGGCGTTGGCCAAAGCCGCCGCCGGCGCGGTGGAGATGGTGCCGTGCGTGCGCGTGGTCAATATCGCCCGGGCGCTTGAGGGCCTGCAAGGGCTCGGGATCCATTGCGCCGGCCTCGCCGGGGACACTGAGAGCGCCATCGCCGATGCGCCCCGGGACAAGCCGATCGCCTTGGTGTTCGGGGCGGAAGGCGCCGGGCTTCGGCAATTGGTGGCGGAGACCTGCGACGGGCTCTACAAAATTCCTATCCATGCGCGCATGGAAAGCCTTAATGTGGCGACGGCCGCGGCGATCGCGATTTACGAGTTCGCCCGCCCGACCAGCGCGTAATCGACCCCAGCGACGCAGCGAGGAGAATCCGATGACCGAAGCCCCCGTCTTGTATCACTGCCCGCGCACCCGCAGCGGCACCGCGTTTTGGATGAACGAAGAACTGGGCGCCCCATGCACGGTGACGCTCACCAATATCCACGAGGGCGCGCAAAAAGACCCGGCGTTCTTGGCGCTTAATCCAATGGGAAAATTACCCACCCTCACCCACCAAGGGGTGGTGGTGACCGAGGCGGCGGCGATCTGCGCGTATCTCGCCGACGCGTTTCCGGACGCCGGCCTCGCCCCGGCGCCGAGCGACCCGGCCCGCGGCGCCTATTTCCGCTGGATGTTCTTCGCGCCAAGTTGCATCGAGCCGGCCATGTTGGATAGTTTTAGCGGCCAAGAACGGCCTAATCCCGCCGCGATCGGCCATGGTCTGGTCAGCGACGTGCTCGCCGCCATCGATCAGGCCCTGGAAAAAGGCCCCTATCTCTTGGGCGAGCGGTTCAGCGCCGCGGACGTGGTCTTCGGATCGACCATGAACTTCGCGCTGATGTTCAAAGCCTTCGAACCGAAGCCGCTTTACAAGGACTATGTCGACCGGCTCAGGGCCCGGCCGGCGGCCCAGCGCGCCAATGAGAAAAACGCCGCCTATATGAAGGAAATGGGCGTATAGTCGGCGCCGACGCCGCCACGCAAATCGGACGCGGCTGATCCAGGGCCGGCCGCGCGCGTATAGGTCCATAGGACGCAACGCTCAACGCGCCGCCTTGGGCGACGCCCCGCACACGAGGAGACATCTCATGACGACGCCGCAAAAGACCGCTGTCATCACCGGCGCCTCCACCGGCATCGGCCGGGCCTGCGCCGCGACGCTGATCGAGGCCGGCTGGCGGGTATTCGGCAGCGTACGGAAAGAAGCCGACGGGCAAGCCGTGGCCGACGACCTGGGCGAGGATTTCATCCCGCTGCTGTTCGACGTCACCGACGAGACCGCCATCGCCGACGCCGCCGCGATCGTCGATCAAGCGCTCGAAGGACGCACCTTGGACGCGCTCATCAATAACGCCGGCGTCGCCGTATCCGGCGCGGTCCGCTATCTGCCGCTCGACGATCTGCGCTATCAATTCGACGTCAACGTCTATGGCGTGTTGCGCACCATGCAAGCCTTCTTGCCGCATCTTGGCGCCGATCATGGCCGCAAGGGCAAGCCGGGCAAAATCATCAATATCAGCTCCGTCGCCGGCAAGATCGCCAGCCCATTCATGTCGCCCTATGCGATGTCGAAACACGCCGTCGAAGCGTTGTCGGAATCGGCGCGGCGGGAATTGCTGGTGCACGGGATCGACGTCGTCGTCATCGGCCCGGGCGCCGTGAGCACGCCGATCTGGTCGAAAGCCGAAGAGGTCGACCTGTCGAAATATCGCGATACGGAGTATTTTGACGCGGTCAACACGATGAAGACGAGCATGACCAAATTCGGCGGCGACGGATTGCCGGCGGAGGCGATCGGCGCGTTAGCGTTGAAGATCATCAACGATCCCTCGCCGAAGACCCGGTATGCGGTGCTGAAAAACAAATTCTTCAATTGGACCCTCGCCCGGGCGTTGCCGCCGCGGATGCTCGACAATGTCATCGCTAACCGCTTCGGCTTGAAAAAACGGAAATCCCGATGACTGACCTAAAAGCCGTGATCTTTGATTTTGGCGGCGTTTTCACCACCTCGCCGGTGGAGAATTTCGCCCGCTATGAACAAGCGAACGGCTTGCCGACGCGCTTTCTCGGCGGCGTGATCAAAAACAACCATCACACCAACGCCTGGGCGCAGTTCGAACGTTCGGAAATCGACCTCGACGCTTTTGACGTGGCCTTCGCCGAGGAGACCCGGGCGGCGGGCCATGAGGTGAGCGGCCGCACCTTGGTCGGGCTGTTGTCCCTCACCTTCCATCGCGAGATGATCGACGCGTTGATCGGCGTAAAAGCCGCCGGCTTCAAAACCGGC
>CAYWWL010000365.1:0-2519 GCA_964461925.1 uncultured Caulobacterales bacterium
TAGGCGCGAGAGGGTTCTTGCTGTGGAGCGCGTATAAGCGCTTGCGGCCAGCAACCCGGGCGACGCGCGAACAGGATCTCTCCGATTCGCTCTCTGCGTCGCCGCAACTGAGCATCCATTGTAATGACCCTAAATTCGGAAACAGTAAGCATGTTTAGCAGACGAAAACTCATTCAAACCGCTGGTCTCGGCGGACTGGCGCTTGGCGGAGCGGGGCTGCTGCCCGCCTGGGCCAAACCCGCCAGCGCCGGCAATCTCGGGCTTCCCGTGCTGACGGGAACGCGCTTCGATCTTACGATTGGCAAATTTCCCGTGCGCATCGATGGCCGCGCAGGCGAAGCCTTGGGCGTCAATGGCACGATTCCGGCGCCGCTCGTTCGGTTTCGCGAAGGGGACGACATCACGATAAACGTGACCAACACATTGCACGAGGACACCTCGATCCACTGGCACGGCCTACTGGTGCCGTTTTACATGGACGGGGTGCCGGGCGTTGCGTTCCCCGGGATAAAGCCAGGAGAAACCTTCACCTATCGTTTCACACTGCCCCACAACGGGACCTATTGGTATCACTCCCATTCGGGCCTGCAGGAGCAGCTCGGCCATTATGGGCCGCTGATCATCGATCCAAAGGGCGCCGACCCCGTCGCTTACGACCGCGAATATGTTATTGTGCTGTCCGACTGGAGCTTCACGCACCCGCACCGGATTTTCGCCAAGCTGAAGAAGAACAGCGAGGCGATGAACTTCCAGAAAAACACGCTTCCGGACTTCATCGACGACGCTTCGGAAATAGGGTTCGGAAAAGCGTTGAACCAGCGCACCATGTGGGGCGCCATGCGCATGTCGCCCGCCGACATCGCCGACGTCACCGGCGAGACCTACACTTACCTCATCAACGGCCATTCGACGGCGGACAATTGGAATGCCGTTTTCAATCCAGGGGAGCGCGTGCGATTGCGCATCATCAACGCATCAGCCATGACGTTTTTCAACTTCCGCATTCCAGGCCTGCCGATGACGGTGGTTCAGGCCGACGGACTTCATGTTCAACCGGTTGAGACGGATGAGTTTCAGATCGGCGTTGCGGAAACTTACGACGTTATTGTGGAGCCGAAAGAGGCACGCGCCTTTGCGATGGTCGCCGAGTCAATTGACCGGTCCGGCATGGCGGTCGCGACATTGGGCCCGCGGCCCGGCATGCGCGCGGAAGCGCCGGCGCTGAGAGAGCGCCCGACGCTGACTATGAAGGACATGGGCATGGCGGGCCATGGCGAGATGGGCGGCATGGCGATGAGCGGCGCCGACAAAATGGAGACCGATGGGGGACAGGATCACAGCACTATGGATCACGCGTCTATGGATCACGGAGCCCATGGCGATGACGCGATAAAGCCCACAATGGCGGCAATGCCGGCATCGTCGACCGGCGAGCACGCCGGCCACGACATGGCGTCAATGATTGAGCACAACCATCCCACCGGCCCCGGCGTCGCCAATGTCGCCATGGCTCCGATAAGCCGGCTCGATGAACCGGGCGTCGGCCTTGAAAATGTTCCGCACAGAACGCTGCGCTATTCGCAATTGCGCAGTCTCGATCCTAATCCGGACACGCGGGCTCCCGAACGCGAGCTCGAAATCCATCTCACTTCAAACATGCACCGCTATATGTGGTCGTTCGACGGAGTAAAGTTTTCGGAAGTTACCGAACCGATCAAATTTTACGAAGGCGAACGCCTGCGCCTCACCATGGTCAACGACACCATGATGCCGCACCCCATTCATTTGCACGGGATGTTTTTTGACGTCGTAAACGGCACCGGCGATCACAAACCCCGCAAGCATACGATCATCGTCAAACCGGGCGAGAAACTGTCGGTCGATATCTCCGCCGAACATGTCGGCGATTGGGCGTTTCACTGCCACCTTCTTTATCACATGCACGCCGGCATGATGCAGGTTGTCTCCCTCTTGCGGCGCGACGGCGCGCCGCCGTCGCCGCCCATGGATCACAAGTCCATGGACCATCAGTCGATGGATCATTCCAACATGGACCACGGAAAAGATATGAACAATGACGGTCATGACGGCATGGATCACGGCGCCAAGAGCCACGGGGGGTCGCATTAATGTTGAAATTCATTTCCCCCATCATTGCGGCAGCCGCACTCTCATCGCTCAGCGCCTACGCCGCAGAACCAGGAAACCCCGGCAGCGAACTCTGGTCGCAGGCCGATCAATATTACGATGCTGAAGACATGGACGCATCGCGGCGCGCGGTGTTGCATGAAGGCGGCGCGCAAACGAATTGGTTCGTTCAGGCCGACCGTTTCGAATATCGCTCCAATAGCGGCGATCCGCTGCTCTTGTGGGATGCGCAGGGCTGGTACGGCACGGATGCACATAAGTTCTGGGTCAAGACCGAAGGCGAATACGACTTTAACGCGGACGCTTTCGAAGAAGCGGAACTGCAAGGGCTCTATTCAAAACCCATCACCAGCTATTTCGACCTGCAGGCC
>CAYWWL010000366.1:0-2512 GCA_964461925.1 uncultured Caulobacterales bacterium
CAACAAGCTGGCGTCGACCATGTGGCGTATTTCGGTGCGGCGCTGCACGCAAGCGGCGTCGATCGCGGCGCCGTCGAGGCGGCGATCGTACGCGTCGGCGAGCCCGGCGATTGGCGCGAAGTTCGGCCGAATCTCGAAGACGCGTTCATCGCGCTGATGGGGCGCGCCGGCCTCGACCAAAGGGTGCACGGATGATGGGGTTCTGGGCGCGCGCGGGCGCGGTGTCGATTAAGGAATTGGTGCAAATGCGGCGCGACCGTGCGACGTTCGGCATGATGCTGATCATTCCAATCATGCAATTGGTTTTGTTCGGCTACGCCATCAATATGGACCCAAAGAATTTGCCTGCAGCGGTGCATGTCGAAGAGCGAACGCCGATCGTTCGCGCCATGCTGAGCGCGTTGGAGAATTCCGGCTATTACGATCTGGCCGTCGAAACCGACGATCCGCGCGAAAGCGCGCAATTGCTGGCGCGCGGGGAAGTGGCGTTTGTGATTTCTTTTCCCGCTGGGTTCACTGAACGGCTCATTCGCGGCGACAGACCGCAACTCTTGATCGAAGCGGACGCGTCGGATCCATCGGCGGCCTCGAACGCCCTAGGGCAAGCGCGGGCGATCCTGGACAGCGCCCTGCGCACCGAATTGCGTGGGCCATTAGCGCATTTGCAAGCGAGTCCTGGGCCGTTCGAATTGGTCGTCCATCCGCGATACAACCCGGAACAGATAACCCAATACAATATCGTGCCCGGACTTCTGGGCGTCGTTCTGTCCATGACCTTGGTCATGATCACCGCCATCGCCATGACCCGCGAGGCGGAGACCGGCACCATGGAGAACCTCTTGGCCATGCCAGCGCGACCGGTCGAGGTCATGGTCGGCAAGATCGCCCCCTATGTCGGGGTCGGCGCGGTGCAGACTGTGGTCGTGCTGGTCGCCGCGCAATTGCTTTTCGCGGTGCCATTCGCCGGAGCGGCCTGGGTGCTGGCGCTTGGGGTCGTCATCTTCGTCATCGCCAATCTCGCGGTGGGCTTCACGTTTTCGACCTTGGCGCAATCGCAATTGCAGGCGATGCAAATGTCGATGTTCTTCTTCCTGCCGTCGCTGTTGCTGTCAGGATTCATGTTTCCGTTTCGCGGCATGCCCGCCTGGGCGCAGGGGATAGGCGAGGTGTTGCCGCTGACGCATTTCCTGCGGGTGATCCGCGGCGTGATGCTGAAAGACGCAAGCTTCGCCGACCTTAGCGTCGACTTCGCCGCTATGAGCGCTTTCGCGCTAGGCGCGGCGTTATTGGCTCTGGCGCGCTATCAGCGGACCTTAGACTAGCGCGTACGGGGACCCGTGCGCGGCGCTTGACAGAAGCGTCAGGGCGCCGACCATGGGCGCGGCGTTATTATTGAAGGGGCAGACGCGATGTTTATTGGTCATTATGGACCGGCGGCGGCGGTCGCTGGCGATCGCATCAAGCTGTGGCACGGCTTCGTCGCTGTGCAGTTTCTCGACATTCTCTGGGCGCCGTTCATCTTAATTGGGATCGAGCATGTGCGGATCGTCGAGCGCTTCACCGCGTCCAACCACTTTGATCTTTACCATATGCCGTACACCCATAGCTTGGTGATGGCGGTATTCTGGAGCGTCGTCGCCGGCGTCATTTATGGACGACTTAAGAAAAGCGCCGGGGCCGTGGGCGCGCTTGTCATTGGCGGATTGGTGTTCTCCCATTGGCTGCTCGATTACGTCACCCATAAGCCGGATCTCGAATTATGGATCGGCGGCCCGAAGGTCGGCTTGGCCCTTTGGGACAATCGTCCGCTGGCGGTTGGACTAGAGTTCGGATTGGCCTTGGTCGGATTCGGCGCCTATCTGGCGCGCACGACCGCAAAGGGGGCCATGGGCATAATCGCGCCGGCGGTCCTGTTTCTTCTGATGGCGACGGCGCAATTGATCGGCAATTTCGGCCCGCCGCCGGCGAGCGCGGACGAGGCGGCTATGTCGGCGATCATCGCTTATTCGGTATTCGCCTTGCTCGCCGCTTGGGTGGACGCGACGCGGATCAAAGCTTGATCGAAAGCGGCGAAGATAGTTAAGGTCCGGTTCACGGAAGCCGTCTAAACTGCCGCTTCACTGGAGCGCAGCGTTGGAGCGAGATGGCGGCGCCGAAGTGTCAGTACGTAGTTTCTCTTTTAGGCGACTTGCGAGCGGCTCGGCGATGACCACACTCGACGCGAAAGCGAACGCCCATCTGGCGGCGATGGACGGACGGATCAAACCAATCAAAGCACTGCGCGCGTTCCTGGCATTGATGCGCAACAAGGAAGACTCCGCGCAGGTCGTCCATTTCAGGACGTCCGTAGACGGTCCCTGGTACGAGCCGATGATCGAGCGGTTCAAAGCCGATCCGCGAGGCCGCGCGATCCTTGATCGCGGCGTCTGGCTGTTCGATGTTCTCTCCGATCAAGACTATCTATTGTCCTTGCCAGAAGGTTCGCTCGGCCGGGTTTTCGTTGACGAGCTGA
>CAYWWL010000367.1:0-2512 GCA_964461925.1 uncultured Caulobacterales bacterium
CACCGCCGCCGCGTCGGCCCGCCAGGTCGCAGACGTGAGAGCCGAAGAAAAACTGCTCGCAGACGAAGCGCGGATCGTCGCTGCGCTCGCCGCCCATTTGGCTGACGAGACGTCAAAGGCGCGGGAGGCGATGACGGCGCCGAAACTCAAACCCGCTCAGGCAATTTCGGATTTCGTCGCCGCCAAGGCGGCGAACGACGAACTGATCGAGGGGGACGTGACGACGATTCCCGATGTACAGGCGGAAGCCGAACAGCACCGCTGTCTCGCCCAAGCGATTTATTATGAAGCGCGCAGCGAAAGCCGTATTGGTCAGCTAGCTGTCGCTGACGTGGTGCTCAATCGGGTCGATGACAGGCGATATCCCAACACGATCTGCGGCGTCGTATTTGAAGGCCATACCCGTAAAACCGGTTGCCAATTCTCGTTCACATGCGACGGCTCCATGGATCGCGCTCTCAATCGTCGTTTGTGGCGCGAAAGCGAAAAAGTCGCGACCGCCGTCTTGTCGGGCATGCGATTGCCGATTAGCCGCCAAGCGACCCATTACCACGCCAATTACGTCAATCCGGTTTGGGCGAGCCGCCTGACCCCGACGGCGGTCATCGGCAAGCACAAATTCTATCGGTTTAAAGATCGGCGCATCAAGGAAGCAGCGCCGGTGGCGATGTAGCCTTGAGGGGCGATCAGTCGATATCCATGCCGAGGTCGAGATTGGGCGCCGAATGGGTGATCCAGCCGGTGGAGATATAGTCGACGCCGGTCTGGGCGATGGCGTTTACCGTGTCCAAGGTGACCCCGCCAGAGGCTTCCAGAACGACGGCGTCCGCCGCCAGGGCGACAGCCTGGCGAAGTTCATCCGTAGACATATTATCTAACAGAATGATGTCGGCGCCGCCGCTGATGGCCTCTTGTAATTGGGCCAACTCGTCGATCTCGACTTCGATCTTGACCGTGTGGCCGAGCGCTTGTTTGGTCCGAGCGATGGTCGACGCGACCCCGCCGCCGGCGGCGATATGATTGTCCTTGATCATGACGGCGTCGAATAGGCCGAAGCGGTGATTGCGGCCGCCTCCGCAGCGTACGGCGTATTTGTCGAAAGCGCGAAGTCCCGGCGTTGTTTTCCTGGTGCAGACGATTTGCGCGTCGGTGTCCTTCACGGCGTCGACGAAGGATGCGGTCGCAGTGGCGATTCCTGACAGGTGACCGAGGAAGTTGAGCGCGGTTCGTTCCGCCGTGAGGATGCTTCGGGCCCGGCCTGAAAAAGTAAGAATGCGATCGCCAGGCGCCAATCGCGCGCCATCCTTCGCCTGAACGTCAATCTTAAGGTCCGGATCGACTTGAGCGAAGGTTTCGAGCGCCGGGGCGAGCCCCGCGAGCACGCCGGGCGCACGCGCGTTAACGCCCGCAGTCGCGACCGCCTCCGCAGGAATGCAGCTGGCGCTTGTGATGTCGCCGCTCAGGCCGAGATCTTCGGCGAGGGCGGCGGCGACGGCGTCGCGGACAATGTTCTGCGGTGGCGGCGTAATCATGCGGGCTCCGTTTGGTTGATCATGGGCGTCATCTCGACGCGAATTTTTGAATCGACCATGCTGCATTCGGAATGCGCAGCAATTTCGTCAGTCTTGGGATGGTCGGCGCGATAATGCCCGCCCCGACTTTCCCGTCTTGCAAGGGCGCTGTCGACGATGATGCGTAAAGCCGTCAAAGTCGACAATAGGCCGCTCGAGAGAGGCTCGGTCTCGGCAATTTCATCGATTACCGCCCTTGCGGCGTTGAGGCTATCAGCGCTTCGTATTAATGCGACGCCGTTCGACATTGTCGTGCGCAATCGAGACATGGCGTTTCGACCAGCCGGGCGTGGGGCGGTCGCTAATCTGTCTTCCGGCGCCGCAGGATTCGAATTCGGCGTGAGCGACGTTTGCTTCATCGCGGCGGCGACCCGTGCGCCGAAGACCACGGCTTCAAGCAGGGAATTCGACGCCAGGCGATTGGCGCCATGCACGCCGGTCGACGCCGCTTCGCCCACCGCCCACAGGCCTGGCGTCGTGGTTCGTCCGTCGAGGTCGGTTTTGACGCCGCCCATATGATAGTGGCAAGCGGGCGCGATCGGAATCGGTTGGTTGCGGGGATCGAGACCCGCCTCCTGGGCCGCTTGAAACACGGTTGGGAACCGATCCGGAAAAGCTGCGCCGACGGCCTTCGTCGCATCCAACAACGCGCCGCGTCCGGCGCCGCGTTCCGCCTCCACAGCTCGCGCGACGACGTCTCGCGGGGCAAGCTCCATATCGTCGTGGTAAGAGGCCATAAACCGTCCGCCATCCGCATTGACGAGGATCGCGCCGTCTCCGCGCAAGGCTTCTGTCGCTAGCGGCGCAGGATCGCGGCCCACATCGAGGGCCGTCGGGTGGAACTGGATAAATTCTGCGTCTCGCACGATTGCGCCGGCCCGAGCGCTGAATGCGACGCCATGGCCTTGGGCGCGAATTGGGTTTGTGGTGACCGCATAGAG
>CAYWWL010000368.1:0-2496 GCA_964461925.1 uncultured Caulobacterales bacterium
ATGCGATACCAATACGGGCCTTTGCGCTGGCCGTCGGCCATGTCGGCGGCGATGCCCACGGTCAAGGGGCCGTTGACATAGGGCCGGGCCTCGTCGCCGCGGAACGAGCGATTGACCGGGCCGAAAGTGGGGCCGTTGCTTTGCCGCAAGAGGCCTTTGCCGTCCTGGTCCACGAGCCAACCGTCCCGGGCGACGGCCTGGTTCGACGAGGCGTCGCAGCCTTGCAGGCCCGAGGCCAAGCGAAACCCGCCCACCGTGGTCTGATCCGGCTGATAGGCGAGCAAGGCCAGGGGCGCCGGGCCGTCGGGATTGCGCTCCTTGATCGGCTGCATCACCGCCCAATGGTCGAAGGACGGCGCCTGGATCCGTTCGCGCAGGAGATAACGCAGGCGATCCGGGTCGAGGGCCGCGTCATGCTCCAGGGTCTCGCCGGTGGCGAGGGTGAACCGCATGCTGATCGGCTCGTTCGGGTCGAGGCTCATGGGGAAGGCGTCGAAATCCACGCACGGCGGCGGGATTCGCTGTTCTTGCGCCGCCACCGGATCGGGGCAGAGGTTCTCCAGCGGTTTCCATTTGCGGCCGTCGCGGACCGCGATCTCCTTGATCATCGGGCTGCACGGCGAGACGAAACGGCTCAGCTTGAAGGCGCAGCCGCCAATGGTGCAGGTCAACAGATCGTTTCGCGCCAACGCTTCGGACAATTGCGCGACCACGCCGGCGCCGAGGGCTGCGCGCACCAATGCCGTGACGTCGCGCGAATCGACGCGTTCATTGTCGCGGTTTTCGACCACGAATTCGACTTTCTCGAAATCGCCGTCGGTGGTGAACGAGGCCGAGCCGCGCCGGCTTTTCTCGCCGTCGACGAGGAAATGACTGCGCAGGGTGTAGTGCAGCATTGCCTGGCTCGGATCGATGGTGACCTGGAATTGGCCGCTGCCCCAGGGGCTGGCGGCGAATTTGAGTTTCGACAGATCGGGTTTGTTCTGCTCTTCGATCTGCGCTTCCATCCGTTCGCGCATCGCCTCGGCCTGAACCCCGGCCTGTTCGATCTGCTGGGTCATCTGGTTCATCACCATGGCGCTGCGGATATAATCCGAGACGACCACGGCGCCGAACACGAGCGCGGCGGTGAACGCCGCCGGGATCGCCCAACGTCGCCACGGGGCAACGTTCGTTTTGACGGCGACATGTTCCGGCGCGGCGTCCGACGCGATGGCGTCGGCGAGGATTTTCAGGTTCTGGTCGGTGGGGTCGTTGAAGACGTCGATCCGTTGCCGGATCGACAAGAAGAACTCCAAGGCTTCGCCGACTTCCACGTCCTCCAAGCGCACCGGATAGACGGTGTGGCCGACGTCGACCGCGCGCTCCACTTCCGCCCGGACATGGCGCGAGGTGACCGACACGCCGGACAATAAGACCACGAGGGACTTAGAGCGTTTAATGCCGTTGATGATTTCGGCGCCGTATTCAATCCCCGGGCGCATGTCCCGCGGAGCGATCCAGCAACGCAGGCCCCGGGCTTCAAGGCTCGCGACCACCCGGTCGGCCTCGGCCTTGTCGGCGGTGGCGTGGGAGATGAAGGCGTCATAAGCGAAGTCGAACTGGCCGCCAGATCCTTCGCCATTTGATCCTTCGCCGCTGGATCCCTGGTCATTGGATCCTTGGTCATTGGCGTTTTGGGCGCTCTGATCGCCGCCGGTCTCGTCGTCGCCAGTATCCGGCGCGTCAGGCTTGTCGGTCATCGCTCTCTCCCCATCAGGTCTCCGCTCGGCGCCAGTCTAACCGATCGACCGCGGGGCTGACTAGGGCGTCCACAGGGCGTCCACAGGGCGCGCAATGGCGCGCAATGGCGCGCAAGGGCCGTTGACCGCAAGCGGGCGGCGCGCGGCGCGGCCGTCCCGCCGCCGTCTATGCGCCGCATACGGAGCGAGCTAGAGGCCGCGCAGGGCGAGGAGGCCCATATAGACCCCATAGGCGCCCAGGAAAATGATCCCTTCGGTGCGGGTCAGTTTCGCCCCGGTATAGGCGAAATAGAACAATAGCGCCGTCGCGCCGGCCAAGGCCCAGAGGTCCGGGGCGATCTCCCGGGGCGCCACTTGGATCGGCGCCGCCAAGGCGGTGATCCCGAGAATGCCGAGTATGTTGAAAATATTGCTGCCGATGACATTGCCATAGACCAAGTCGGTCTCGCCCTTGCGCGCCGCGGCCACGGCGGTGGCGAGTTCCGGCAAGGAGGTGCCGAGCGCCACCACGGTGAGGCCGATAATCGTGGCGGGCACGTTCAGCGCGGTGGCGATGGAGACCGCGCCGGCGACCATGACTTGCGCGCCGATCACCACCATGGCGACGCCGGCGATGAAATAGCCAATCGGGAACAGCCAGCCGCCGCCGGCGGTCTGCTGCGGCGGATCGATCAGGTCCGCCTCGCGCTCCAAAATGTCGTTGCCAGCGCTCGCCCGTTCGGACAGATAGGCCGCGGCGATATAGGCGACCAGA
>CAYWWL010000369.1:0-2486 GCA_964461925.1 uncultured Caulobacterales bacterium
GGAAACGCTTTGAACACGTCGCTAAGGTGCGGGTTTTCGGGCAGGCTTGGGATCAACGCCATGGGGCCTCCTGTTAGACGCGCGAGGCCGCGCGCCGCTTGTTGACGACGCCGGCTTTGTAGGCGGGATTGCGCGAAATCGCCAGCGGATCAAGTGACCAGCCGATCGTGCGGCGGGGTCGCAAGCCTGCTAGTCGGAAAGGCGGCAGACCGCTCCAGGCATGGGGATCTCGGCGCCGGTGTCGCGGCGCACCGCAAGGCAAGCGCCGGTCTCGCCGCCGTCATCGACGATGGCGGCGACGTCGAACACGGTCGGGCGCGCCAAGGATCGGTCCTCGGCGCTCGCAAGGCGCGGCGGCAGCGCTGAAAAACGGTCGACGCCAATCAATGAGGCGGGCTGCAATTCGATCTGGGCGCGGCCAAGCTCGTCGGCCAGCGCGGCCTTAAGCGCTGCGGTTTCGGCCGCGTCGATGGCGACGATGACGCCAGGGGCGCGCGTCTCCATGGCCGTCGCGCAGGCGCCGAGGCACAAAAAGCCGCCAGCGAGCGCCGAGGTTAACGTCATCGATAGTCGGTCCAGCCGATCGCCCATGGTCGTCTATTGTCCTCCGATGCGGCGTTGCTCGGGCAAGGTCATGTCGCGATTGCTGGCGAACACGCCGCCTTCAGGCACGGTGACGGCGACGCCGTCGTCCGGCGTCGACAGGGCTTGCACCGAAGACGTCGCCGTCAGCGGATCGCTCGGACACGCGCCTGACGCGCGGAATTCAAGCGCCGCCTCCAATAAATCTTCGGTCTCGTCGCCAAGCGCCGTAGACAGATCGTCGCTCACGGCGCATCCCGGCGCCCGCACGCCGAACAACGCCCCGGCGTTATCGGCGATGAAGCCGTCGGCGTAGTCGCCAAAGCCTTTGTCGTTCACGCCCTGGAACTGGATCGTGTAATAGGTCTCGCCGCAATTGTCCGTCGGGTAAAAGCCGAACGGTTTGCCGCAGGTGCGGTCGCCGATCAGAACGACTTCCACGTCGATTCCGCGCAGGCCGTTGATCACCGCTTCGCTGGCGCTGCAGGAGCGGCCGGTGGTGAGAATATAGACCCGGTTGAGGTCGAGGCTGGGCAGGGGCGTGTCGGCGTCCACCGAGAACCCGACCCCGACGTCGATGAACGGAATCGGATTGTTCAACTCGCCGGTGACTGGATTGAACGCGCCAGCGTCGTCGTTAAAGCGCAAAAGCTCGAAGGTCTTGCCCGCGGTGGCGCTCGCGCCGGCGATCATATAACCGAGCTGCGAGGCGACGGCGAGCAAACCGCCGCCATTATAGCGCAAATCGAGCACTAGGTCGGAAACGCCCGCGGCGGCGAAGCCGGATATGGCGGTGGCCAATTCTTCTTCCGATGCGAAGGTGCTGAAGGTGTTGAACAGAAGATAGCCGACGTCGCCTGTTGGCGTCGATATAATCCGGGTACGGTTGACAGCCACGGTCGAAACCATGCCCGACGTCATGGTGATGGCGCGCTGGGTCCCGTCGGGATCCTCCACCAGAAAATCATGGTCTTCGCCCGCGTTCGGCGGAAACAGGCCGGCGTTAAGCGCGTCGATCTCGGCTTGGCCGGTGGCGTTCACCGCGTCGATTCCGTCGACTTCGAGGATCCGCGAGCCGCGAATGAGGTTTGGCGAGCCGTTGACCTCCATCGCTGCGGGCGTGCCGGGATTGGTGTACAGCACGCGCACGTCGCGCGGAGGCGTATCCATAATAGCGATGAATTGCGCGCCATAGCCTGCGGTGGGGGCGGCGTTGCGCTGGGCTAGATAGTCTTCTGTCGGCTGGGAGAAATGGAAGTTATCCTTCGGCTGCCCAGACGGGGTTATTTCCTCCGTTCGCAGTACATTAAAGTAGGCGACGCGATCGTCGAACAGCGCCGGGTCGCGGTCGACCACTTCGCGGTTCCACAGATAAGTCTCGTTGGTCCAAGAGCGCAGCCAGAAATTCTCCTCCAGAGTCGAGCCTTGCTGGTCGAGGAAGGGATTGCCTTCGATGTCGACGCCGCTGCGCGGGTTTTCGCAGCGGCCTTCGAACGTGGCGGCGGGGTCATAGACGCCCTGTCGCCAAGTCGGTCCCGGATCGGGCGTCGGCGTCGGCGGTGGCGTCGGCGTGGTGGTTGGCGGTCTGACGGTGCGGCGGCCGCCGTCGCTGCAGGCGGCCAAGGCCAGCGGCAAGCAGACGATCACGGCGCTGATCAGGTTTCGAGTTACGCTAGCGATGCCCCATACTCCTAATACGCGCCAGCGCGCACGTCATGCCCCCGCAAGGCGCGCCGGAAGCGGCATTCCAATTGTGCATTCGGATTAAGTCAAGGCGCTAGGGCGCCGCATAGGAGAAATGTGATTGATGCGATGCAACGTCGCCACGAGAACGGCCATCGCAATGTCCATGCGCGGCGGCGATCCTACGGAGTTGCGGCGGTTGCGCCCGGCAGGTCGGGAAT
>CAYWWL010000370.1:0-2480 GCA_964461925.1 uncultured Caulobacterales bacterium
AAAGAGCCATCCGACTACGGCGTTTCGCTGGAGCCGCGATTGAAGACTTTGAAGGTGTCCGAACCGGCTGGCCGCGAAGCTGGCGTCAAAGTCGAAACCGTCGCCGAGCTCGTCGACAAATTGAAGAATGAAGCGGGAGTACTGTAGATGGCTGTCCTCGTTATTGCAGACCACACCAATGCGGCGCTGAACGACGCCGTCCTGAAAACCGTGACAGCAGCCGCCGAAATCGGCGGCGACGTGGACGTGCTCGTCGCTGGCGACGGCGCTGGTCCAGCTGCGGAAGCCGCGTCGACAATCACCGGCGTGCGCAAAGTTCTCCATGCTGAAGACGCGGTCTACGGCAAATTGCTGGCCGAACCGACGGCGGCGTTGATCGCCGGCCTCGCTGCCGACTATGACGCATTGGTCGCGCCGGCGACGGCGAACGGCAAGAACATCATGCCTCGGGTCGCCGCCTTGCTCGACGTGATGCAGATCTCCGACATCATCGCAGTTGAAAGCGCCGACACTTTCCAACGACCGATCTACGCCGGCAACGCGATTTCCACGGTCCAATCGACCGACGCGAAAAAAGTCGTCACCGTCCGGACGGCCACGTTTAAGGCCGCCGAGACAGGCGGTTCCGCGGCCATCGAATCCATCGCGGCGGGCGACAAGCCTGGCGTGTCGGAATTCGTCGGCGAGGAAATCACCAAGTCAGACCGTCCAGAGCTCGCCTCGGCGAAGATCGTCATTTCCGGCGGTCGGGCCTTGGGATCGACGGAGAACTTCGAAGAGTTCATCTATCCCGTCGCGGACAAACTCGGCGCCGCCATCGGCGCGTCGCGCGCCGCCGTCGACGCTGGCTATATGCCGAACGACTACCAAGTCGGCCAAACCGGCAAGGTCGTCGCGCCGGAGCTTTACATCGCGGTTGGCATTTCCGGCGCGATCCAGCATTTGGCCGGGATGAAAGACTCCAAAGTCATCGTCGCCATCAATAAAGACGAAGAAGCGCCGATCTTCCAGATCGCCGACTATGGTCTTGTCGGCGACCTGTTCAAGGTTTTGCCGGAGCTGAACGAAGCCCTCGGCTAAACCCTACGATAAGTGGATAGGCTTAAACGGCGCAGGGTCCCCTGCGCCGTTTTTTTATCTGACCCCAGGGAGACAGAGCGTGGACCAACCCGATTGGTTGATTGTGCGCGTGGGCGTTTTGCTAAGCAGCAAAAACCGTCATACCTTGTGGACAATCAAAAAACAGAATCGAACGGAGAAGCCGCAATGGCTCGAGCAGTGAAAAATGTTGGTATTGTCGGCGCCGGACAGATGGGATCGGGCATCGCCCATGTTTTTGGACTGAATGGATTCCACGTTTCCCTTTTCGATATTGATCCGGACCGAGCGGCGACCGCACTGACCACCATCGAACGGAACCTCGATCGGCAGATCGCCCGCGGCACGATTGACGCGGCGGCGCGCGAGACCGCCATTAAGTCGATCGGCGTCGCGCGTTCATTTGCGGAGTTCGCCGATTGCGACCTCGTGATCGAAGCGGCGTCGGAGAACCAGGACATCAAGAAGAAGATCTTCGCCGACCTTGGCGGGCATTTGCGGCCTGACGCGATTATCGCCACCAACACATCGTCGATCTCGATCACGGCGCTCGCCGCGTCGACCGATCGACCAGAGTCATTTATCGGCCTGCACTTTATGAACCCGGCGCCTCTAATGGAGCTGGTGGAGATCATTCGCGGCATCGCGACCAACAAAGAAACGTTCGAGACCGCGGAACAGGTCGTGAAGCAGCTCGGCAAGCAGATCGCCGTTGCCGAGGACTTCCCCGCCTTCATCGTCAACCGCCTATTGATGCCGATGATCAATGAAGCGATCTATACGCTCTATGAAGGCGTCGGCACCGTGGTGGCGATCGACAGGGCGATGCGGCTCGGCGCCAATCATCCCATGGGGCCGCTTGAGCTGGCGGACTTCATCGGTCTCGACACCTGCCTCGCCATTATGCAAGTGCTGTATGACGGTCTGTCGGACTCTAAATATCGTCCGTGTCCGCTACTTGTAAAATATGTCGAAGCCGGATGGCTCGGACGCAAGACAGGCAAAGGCTTCTACGATTATAGCGGCGAGACGCCAACGCCCACGCGCTAGCCCTCAAAAAAAAGCCCGCGTCACCGCGGGCTTTTTTGGTTCCTACCTACGCAAATGGCGCGTAGCGATATTACTCGTCGCCGCCGTCGCCAGCGTCGCCGCCTTCGCCGCCGCCGTCGCCAGATGCGTCGTCGCCGTCATCGTCGTCGCCGGCATTTTCGAGCTCTTGCAGCTCAGCTTCCAATTCCTCGATCTGTTGGAGGAAGGTGTTGCAGGTATCGCCGCCGCCTTGCAGGCGACAAACCTGGGCCTGGGTCCGGATACGCTCGATGTTTTCTTGCGTGTCCTCGATCCGTTGCTGACGCTCAAGTTCGTCTTGCGCCTTTTCGGTG
>CAYWWL010000371.1:0-2480 GCA_964461925.1 uncultured Caulobacterales bacterium
TACATTTCAGCACTTGCGGCGGCGCGGCCTCGCCGTCGAAGACGCGGTGGTGCGGACGGCGGCGCAGCGCATTCGCCCGGTATTGCTGACGACAGTGACGACGATCCTCGGGCTCTTCCCGATGGTGTTCGAGCTGAATGTCGACTTCGCCGCCGGCTCCATCACGCGAGGCTCCACGACCTCGGACTGGTGGGTCCTGTTGTCATCCGCCGTGGTCTACGGCTTAGCGTTCTCGACCGTACTGACGCTCGTATTGACGCCTGTGCTGCTAGCAGCGCCGACCGTGATCCGACGCCGAGTCACTGAATTCGCGGACAAAGTCCTAAAAACGTCAAAGGGGGACGGCGCGAAGCGACACCCCCTGTCGACGCCCCAGGCGGCGGAATAAGCGCGACGCGTTTACGCCCTATTCCGCGTCATCCTCGTCTTCTTCAGGCAACGTGAAAATCTGTCCTGGATAGATGAGGTCTGGGTCGCGGATTTGGTCCTCGTTCGCCTCATAGATGATCGTATACTGAAAACCAGTGCCGTAGACGCGACGGGCGATCCGCCACAAGCTGTTGCCAGGTTGCACGATCACCTTGCCGTCGCTGAGCTGGATATCGCCGGGGGCGACGCGCTCAAACGGCACCTCGATGACGTAAGCCGGGCGCCGATCGGCGTCGAGCTGCGTGACCCGCAACGTATAGCGCCCTGGCGGGATAGTATTGGCGGTCAAGGTCCATTGGCCGGCGGCGTCCGAAGACGTTTGACCGATCAACTGCCCATCCGCGAACAGAATAACGATGCGCTCGGGCTCGGCGGCGCCGGAAAAGATCACGCTGCCGGAATCGTCATAGTCGATCGCGCTTAGTGAGAGCGGCCCAAGACCGACGCCGCGATCGCGCGGATCCTGAAGGATTTCCGTCGCGCCGCCCGGAGTCGTCCGCAGCACTAGCGGCTTGTCTCCAGGGCGCTCAGGAACATAGATGACGACGGTCTCGTCAGAGCGCACGGTCAAACCGTCAGTGGTGGTCATTTCAAGGCTCAGCTCGACAGTGCCGGCGTCCAAAGGTGTCTCGGTGACGATCACCCAATTGCCGTCCGCGCCTGCAGTCTCTTTGGCGAGCACGTCGCCATTCGCATAGACGGTCACCTCAGCCGACGGCGCCGCGCGGCCGGCGATCACCGCGTCGCCTGTTCGGTCGATGCGGACGATGTCGAAGCTCGGCAATCGCGCCGCCGCTTCTTCTTCCGGCGCCTCGACGGGCGCTTCCGGCTGCGGGACCGGTTGGACGATTTCGCCGAGATCCGGCGTTAGGTTATAGCGCTCGGCGATCTTCCAGCCGATAAACCCAAGAATTATCAGCAACAGGAATATAATTACGACCCGCATGACGTCCCACCCTCATCTAATTCGCCGCGTTTAACGCTTGCGCCTTGAAATTCCCCGCGCCGATTCAATTTATTTTGACGGCGAACGCTTATAGTCTGAAAACTGTATCAAGGGGGCGACAGCCAGACAATCGAAAAAAAATCCCCCTAGAAAGCTAACTATATGAAATCATTATGTGTTTATTGCGGATCGAAATTTGGGAACTCACCAGATTTCAAAGCCGTAGCGGAAAATCTCGGCCGGACGGCGGCGGAGCGCAATTGGCGTATCGTCTATGGCGGCGGCAAATTAGGATTAATGGGCGCGACGGCGGGCGCTGCGCGCGACGCCGGCGGCGACGTGTTTGGGGTCATTCCCAAATTTCTCGTTGAAATGGAAGGCATTCTCGACGGCGTTAACCATAAGGTCGTCACAACCATGCACGAGCGTAAGATGTTAATGTTTGACGAGGCCGATGCGATCGTCACATTGCCTGGCGGGATCGGCACGCTGGAAGAGGTCGTCGAAACCGTATCTTGGGCGCGTCTGCAACTGCACAGAAAGCCGATCATTCTGCTGAATATCGGAAATTATTGGGGCCCGCTGAAGCAATTGTTCGACCACCTGGTCGCGTCTGGCTTCGCCGACGCCGAACTCTTGTCCGACATCAGCCTCGCGGATTCAGTCGAACAAGTGTTTGAAACCGCCGAGAAGAAATCCCTCGGCGCCGTGATTTAGCAGGCTACGCGCTCTCGCCAAGGAGCCGGGCGCGCGCCTTTTCCGCCCCAATCAGCGGAAACAAGGCTTGCATTTCCGGACCTTTGGCGCGCCCGGTGAGCGCCAAACGAAGCGGCATAAACAATTTCCGCCCTTTCGCGCCGGTCTCGGCTTTCACCGCATCGGTGAAGGCGGACCAGCTTTCCTCCGTAAGAGGAGCGGCAGGCACCAACGTAGCCGCCTTGGCGGCGAACGCCGCATCTTCGATCACAGGATCGATCGCGCCGCTAACCACGTCCCGCCAATAGCCGACGTCCTCTAAACGCTCCAGGTTGCCACGAACCGCGGTCCAAAGCGTTTCGTCGACATTGTCGCCCTCAAGCCGAGCGGCGACCGCGTCGAACGAAGT
>CAYWWL010000372.1:0-2471 GCA_964461925.1 uncultured Caulobacterales bacterium
AACTGACGACGGCGCGGCTCAAGCGCGCTCGGCTGATCGCCGAAGCCAATGGCGCGGCCGAGATCGACTTCGCTGATCTCGCTGACACCGCCGCGCCGGGCCTGATCGCGCAACAGGTCGATTTCTTCAAAGGCCGCCAGGCCGAATTAACGGAAACCCTGAATATCATTGACGATCAGGTGGAGCAGAAGGCGCTCGCCTTGTCCGAAAAACGCTCCCGTCTGAAGAACAAAGAACGTGAAAAAGCCCTGATGGCGGAGCGTCTCGACAGCTTGCGCGCCTTGAGCGAAGCCGGGGCCGTGCCGCGCAACGAGCTATTGCAGAACGAAACCCTGTATCAGCAGGTGATTTCACAAGTGTCCGATCTGAAGTTCCAGATCCCGCAGACCGAATCCGCCCTGGAGGAAGTCAAAGGCCGCCGTCGGGAGGCGATCTTGAGCTTCCAAGCCGAAGCGCGGCGGCACCTCACCGACGCCGAATTCGCGATTTCGAAGCTAGAGGAAACCATCCAGGCGCAGCGCGACCGTAAGCGCCGCTTCGACGTCGCCGCGCCGATCGACGGCGTGATTAATAAATTGTTCGTCTCCACCATCGACGGCGTCGTCAGTCCTGGCCAGAAGATCGCCGAGATCGTCTCGGACAATGCGCCGATCGAGATCGAAGCCAAGCTTTCGCCCGCCGACCGAGCGCGCGTCTGGCCTGGCCTGCCCGCCATCGTCAAAGTCAGCGCCTATGATTTCGCCACCCATGGCGGCCTTGAAGGCGCGATCGTGGAAATTTCTCCGGATGCGTTGAAAGACGAGCAGGGCGACATTTACTTCCGGGTAAGGATTGAAGCGAACATGCAAGACCTCGGTCCGGAAAAGCCAGTCGTTCCTGGCATGTTGGCCGAAGTCGACATCATTACCGGAAAACAAACCATTCTTGAGTATTTGTTAAAACCGATCCGCGACGTCCAAGTCAACGCTCTCAAGGAATAGACCGCCTACAAATTTATGTTTGGCGGTCGTTTTTCGGTAACCATAACCTCGCTTTAACCATCCCCTGTTCAATTGGAAAAAAGCAATTGAATCTTTCGGATAAAGCGTGGGTCAATCACTTCAACACTTGCGGTCGATCGTTCCGGCCAATCGCATGACGGCGGCGTCCATCGCGGCGATCGCGGCGGCGTGCGTCTCGGTCGGATTGGCGCAAGACCGCTATGACCCCCACGCGGGCCTGACCATGGTCAGCGTATTCTTCCCAGGGCCAAGCATCGCCGTGCCCACTGGACGATCCGACGATCTTATCGGCCTGGATGAAATTCCGTTACGGGACGAACGCGTCTATGGGCTTCAACCGCAGACGCTCGCCGCCGCCCAGGCTGCTCTGCGCGCCCGCGAAGAGCGGCTGCCGCAGAACTGGTCCGAGGTCAAATTGTCTTCGGTGCTCGATCGCGACGATCCGCTTGAACAAGAGCTTATCGCTTACGCCGCCCCAATCGGCGGCGCCTTGACCGCGCCTATTGGCGCACCTTCCGGGGTGATGACCGGCGGCGCGGCCGCCGGGGCGACCCTCGCCGCCGCCGGGCCTGACGCCGACATCGACGCCGACATTGACGCGCCATCGGAAGCCGATGACGCCAAGGCCCGCGACGATATGAGCCTGTACGCGGCGATGATCAATCCAGGGCCGATCCGTCGCCAGTCAAGCATTCTCGACGGCAATGAACGGCAATACGCCAAGGCCTTGGACGTAGGATCGACGCCGACGACCAAGCCGAAGCTAGACGTTAACGATCTGTTCATTCATCCGCCAAAGGCTGACGACGACGCGCTCTCCTTGCGCGACGTGATCGTCTATACCCTGAAGAACAATCCCGACATCGGCATTGCCCGCTGGCAGTCCGAAGACACACGACATGCGGTGCGCGGCGCGCAAGCGCCATTCCTGCCGTCGGTCGACTTAACCGCGGCGACGGGCATTGAAAACACCGCGGTCGACCAAGCGGGCGGCACCTATGGGCTGAACCGTCGCGAAGCGTCGATCCAGTTAAGCCAGCGACTATATGACTTCGGACGGTCGTCGCAATTGTTGAAACGGGCGAGAGCCTTATTCCAATCCCGTGAACTCGCCTTCCGCGACGTGGTTGAGGAAACTGTCCTATTGGCGGTGACCGGCTACCTCGATCTTCTCGGAGCCACGGAGCTGCTGGAGAACAGCCGCCAAAACGTGCGCGAGCACGAAGCGATCTTCCGGCTTGTGGAGATCAGCTATAAGGGCGGCAACCTTTCCGAAGCGGAGCTGAAGCGCGCGCGCACGCGGCTCGATCGGGCGCGCACGACGATGCTCGACTTTGAAAACGCCCGGGAAAACGCGATCAACAATTTCCGCAATATCACCGGCCTTGAGCCTGGAAAGCTGGCGACGCCGGCGGTCGACGTGACCGATGACGAGTCCGCCTATGTCTATCACGGTGTGGCTCTCGCCAA
>CAYWWL010000373.1:0-2467 GCA_964461925.1 uncultured Caulobacterales bacterium
GCGCTGCATCCGTCCAGGCGGACTTTCAAGCGCATCAAGGCTCGCCAGCACCGCGTCCGCCGCGCCGCCCGTGGCGATGGCGATCGCCGCGGCGAGGGCCATATTCTCCGCTTGGAAGGCGCCGGCGATCGAGGTGACGATCCGCCGGGAGGCGCCGCCAGCGGCGATGTCCATGGTCAATCCATGGGCGCCGGGCGTCACCGAGGCCACGGCGACGTCGGCGCCGCCGACGCCGGCGGTGACGCAGCGCAGTCCCCGCGCCCGCGCCGCTTCGGCGAAATAGGCGGCCTGCGCGCCGTCCATATTGATCGCCGCGAAGCCGTCCGCGGCCACCAAATCGGTGAACAAGCGCGCCTTGGCGTCGCGATAATCTTCAAATGTCGGATGATAGTCGAGATGATCTTGGGTCAGATTAGTGAAAGCGGCGCCCTTGAACGCCACGCCGTCGGCCCGGGATTGCGCGATCCCATGGCTCGAGGCCTCCATCGCGAGATGGTCGACGCCCGCCGCCGCCATGGCGTCGAGGGTCTGGTGCAACGTCACCGGCTCCGGCGTCGTATAGGCCAGCGGCGCGGAAAACCCCGGACCTTCCGCGCCAAGGGTGCCGAGACTGCCGCCGGCGACTCCGAGGGCGCGCCAGATCTGGGCGGTGAAATAGGCGGTGGACGTCTTGCCATTGGTGCCGGTCACGCCAATGACGCAGTCAGGTTGGCGCGGATGGAATTGCGCCGCCATCAACGCCAGGCGTCGCCGCGGCGCAGGATCGACGATCAAGGCCACATGGTCGGGCACCGGGATCCCCGACGCCGCGAGCACCGCCGCCGCGCCATTGTCGATCGCCATGGGAACGAATTTTGCGCCGTCGACCTTCGTCCCCGGCAGGGCGGCGAAGACGAAACCCGGCTCGACCGCGCGACTGTCCGCCGTGAGGCCGACGATCTGCGGATCAGGACCGCGCCGCAGGGCGCCGTCGTCGGGACCTATCAGCGCCGAGAGTTTCACCCTTGCCCGCCTGACGCCGCCGCGATGCCGCCAAGCGCGGGGCGACGTTGAAAGAGCATTTCCTCGAGGGTCGGATCGTCATGGATGGTCGGCGGCACCACTTGCAGGGCCGGCGCGATCCGAGTGACGACGCTGGAGAACAATGGCGCGGCGTTCCACCCGGCTTCGGCATGGCCGAAAGCGCCTTTGACCGGCTGCGGATCGTCGAGGGAGACGAGCACGGCGTATTGCGGCGCGTGGCCGGGAAACGCGCCGACGAAACTGGTGATGCGGGCGTCTTTTTCATAACCGCCCCATTTCGACGGCTTGTCGGCGGTGCCGGTTTTGCCGATCGGGAAATAGCCTTGGGCCCGGGCCTTGCTGGCGGTCCCGTCAGTGATCACTTTGCGCAGTACACGGCGCATCACGGCGCTGGTCTCAGCCGAGGTCACCCGGCGCCCCGTTGATCCAGTCTCCGGCGCATCGCCCGGCGCGACCCGTTCGAACCGCGGCGTGCGATAGATCCCGCCATTGACGACGCTGGCGAAGGCCGCCAGGGCGTGCAGCGGGGTCACCGAAATGCCGTGCCCGTAGGACGCCGTCGCCGCCTCCACCGGACCCCATTTCGCCGGCGGTTGGGGCGCGCGCCGCTCCATCAAATCGATCTCTAATGGATCAAGCAGGCCAAGCTCCTCGAACCGACGCTTGACCCCGCGCGGGGTCAAAGCCGCGGCCATCTGCGCCGCGCCGATGTTCGAGGAATGCTGCACTACTTCGGAAAACGTCAGTTCGCGGTTCTCGCCATGATAGTCGCGGATCCAGCGATCGGCGACTTTCAACGGTCGGCGAGCGTCATAGATCGTGGCCTCGTCGGCGAGTCCCTCGTCATAGACCGCGGCCGCGGTGAACACTTTGAAGATCGAGCCAAGCTCATAACGGTCGTAGACCGCGCGATTGCGCTCCGCCCCATCGACCCGCTCGGCCGGCCGGTTGGGATTGAAGTCGGGCAGGCTCGCCAAGGCGACGATTTCGCCAGTGGCGACGTCCATCACCCCGCCCCACGCCGCTTCAGCGCGGTGGGTGCGCATGGCCTTAGCGAGCTCCGCCTCCAAAATCTGCTGTACACGGATATCGATCGACGTCGTCATCGGCGCGTCGCGCCCGTTCAAGGTCGCCTCAAGGCCGGCGACGCCGCCCTGCCCGGGCGCGGCGTGGCCGATCACGTGACCGGCGAGATCCTGCTGCGGATAGTATCGACGCACGCGATTGACGAAGCGCAAGCCGGGCAAACCAAGGGAGAACAAGGCCCGTTCCTGGGCCGGCGTGAGATCGCCCTTGATCGACGCGTAGCGCCGGGCGGCCAGCTTCTCGGTCAGCGCGGCCACGTCTACATGCGGCAGAACGCCGGCGACTTCGCGCGCGGTCTCTTCCGCGCTCCAGACATGGCGGCCGTCGATCTCCAGCCCGCGCATGGGCAGGTTGGTGG
>CAYWWL010000374.1:0-2465 GCA_964461925.1 uncultured Caulobacterales bacterium
TCGTGATGGTGATCGGGAAGTCGTCGGTCGTGCCCAGTGCTTCCTTGATCCGCGCGATCGTCTCCTCCTCGGAGGGGAGATCGGGCGTCGGAACGTTCACCTGACAACCCCAGCGGCGAACCCCGTCGCGGCGCCCCTCAAACACGCGGACATGCCCCCAGGCTCCGCCGTCGCGCATCCCATGGCGAAACTCGCGACCCCCGCCACGCGCATCCATTTCACGATCATCGCATTTTACTCCTTACCCTGCGCGCGGCCCCATACCCCATGCGGCCGCGCCCAGCTTCGTCCTTCGCCCAGGTCGCCTTTAGAACGACGCGCTCAGCGCAAACACGCCGGTGGCGTCGCCAATGCCGAAGCGATAGCCCGGATTGACCAACTGATATTCGGCCGCCTCGGTGCGGGAGATGTCGGTGTCCACATAGGTGACCGACGCCGACAATGGTCCCCATGGCAAGGCGGCGGAGACGCCCACCGACCAATCGACATAGGTGCCCGTCGGCGACGGCACCCAGCCGTTTGGACCGGCGCCCGGATTGCCGTCTGAATAGCCGAAGTGCGCGGCGATGCTGAACGGCGTCGACGGGATCTCATAGCCCGCGTCGGCGTAGACATAGAGATTGTCCTGCTTGACGTCGTTCAGGGACAAGGAGTCTTGCTTAAACGCGTAATTGGCGCCGACGCTGAGATCCACGCCTTCGAAGGACTTGCCGACGGAGCCGTAGATTTCCGCGTAGCTGGTGCGGCTCGAGCCTTGCGGGAAGACGTAATAGACCGCGCCCACGTCGAACGCGATTCCGTCCAGCTCGGTCTGGTAGCCGCCATAGAGATCAAGTTCGGTGTTGGATCCGCCAAACGTTCCCCATCCGGACAGGTTCGACGCCCACGCGCCGGCGTAGAAGCCGTCTTCATGACTGACGTCGAAACCGCCCTGAATGGTGAAGTCGTTCTCGGTTTGAGAAATGCCCCGGAACCGATAGTCGGTGGCGAACGTGGTGTTGGCGGAGAACGTAAAGCCGCTGGATTTTTCGTCGTCGGCGTAAGCGCTCGCCCCGACGCCCATCGCCATCGCCACGCCGCTCGCAATGGCCACGCTGCTTGCAATTATTTTTCGCATTTTCTTTAACCTCGCATATTAATTCGTGGGCGGAACTACTACGAACCCACCTTCAATATCGAGCTAGCCGACCTGTGCTGCGATGCACAAGTCGTTTTCGCAATTGCATCATACAATCGTCACGATTGTGTCATTATGGACACATTCAGCTGTTTTATACCAGTTTATTGGCCGTTTATGCTCTTAAGATCACATTATGCCGCCAAAAATCCTCATCGCGCCGTTTCGCATTATGCTGCATTGCGTCAGTTTAGACAACCTCGCGCCGCGCTCCGGACCGGACCCAGGGCGCGCAAACCCAGGCGACCATTAGGGTTGAGGCCGTCGCCCGCGCCCAATCCATGACGCCGGGGCGGCGATTCATCGGGGCTCGGATATTCCGACTGGAAAGCTGTCTGCGGACAGAGAGACGCGGCCGACGCCGACTCGCCGACGCTCGATCGCGGCGTCCGCTCAGCCAAATATCGCGAGCGCGCAATAAAGGGCTAATCGATCGCGCGCGTCGTCGGCGCCGCCGCAGCCTTCGGCGCGGTCCCTTGCGCGGCCTCTGGCGCGGCGACCGAATCAGGCAATCGATCGAGCAGAGCGACGATCGCCGCCATGGGATCGAGGGGATCATCGGGAATCGGAATGTCCGGGATCACTTTACCGAGCCCCTCGGCGCCATTTGGCCGGGTGAAGACATAGAGCGGGGCCAAGGCGTCGAACCCGGTTTCGGCGAGTGCTTTGATTTGCACCTGACCGGATTGGTTCGCCGCGCCCTCGGTCGGCGCGCCTGCAAGCTGGGCGACGCCGTAGTCCTGCACCGTGGCGGCGAATGCGATGGCCTGGGAATAAGTCAGGGGGCCGATCAAAACATAGACCGATCCGGCGAACCGATCCGGGAGATCGGCGGGCGGCGTCACCGTCTGTTGAAACGGCGTTCGCACCACGGCGCCGAGCGAGGCCCCCGGCAACAGGGCGACGTTCTCCGGCGCCACCCGCGCGGTGACCGCGGAGATGGTGGAATAGGGCGCGTCGGTGAGATAGGCGGTCAAGGCGTCGCTCAGCTGCCGCGCGCCGCCGCCGTTTTGGCGCAGATCGACGATCAGGCGCGTCGAACCGCGCGCGGCGATGGCGGCGAAGGCGTCTTTCAAGAAGGCTTTGAACTCAGCCTCGCGCTCACGCACGAAGCTCGGCACGGTCAGCAACGCCGCCTCGCCCCGCCCTGCATCCACTGGCAGGCCGTCCGCCGACAAGAAAGCGAGGCTATAGGCCGCCGATGTGCCGACAGCGGGGGCTTGCTCTGGGGCCGCTTGATCGCCAAAGTCGACGGCGCGGGGGCCGCGCCCGTCGTCGAGACGCACCG
>CAYWWL010000375.1:0-2458 GCA_964461925.1 uncultured Caulobacterales bacterium
AACGCTACGATGTCCTTAAAGGGAGCGCCGCCATGAAGGGGCGTTCAGGAGAGCCGCCCATGCCGCATCGCCCGCCATGCCGTCAGTCCGGCGCCCGTCTCCAGAGCCGCGCTTGCCGCGGGCCGCGCCGCCGCTATGCTCGCCCGACGATAAGAGCGAACACGGACCCAAGGGGAATGGCGATGAAGACGATGATGCGCGGCGGCTTAGCGGGAGTAGTAGCGATCGGCCTTGTCGGCTGCGCCAGCGCTAGCGATCCGCAGCAGGCGTCCGCCGCGGCGGCGGTCGCGCCTGGATCCGACCACGCCACCGAGCATAAGCGCGAGCACAACAGCGAGCATCGGAGCGACCACAAAAGCGATCACGGCTCGGATCACGCTTCTGGCCACGGCGGCGAACACCACGACAATAATCCGCGCCCCTATGATCCGACGCGCGACGCCGCGATGGACGTTGAGGCGACCTTGCTCGCGGCCAAGGCGTCGGGCAAGAACGCGGCGCTGATCCTCGGCGGCAATTGGTGCCATGACAGCCGCGGCATGGCGGCCAAGCTGATCACCGACCCGTTGAAAACCTTGGTCGAGACCCATTACGAGCTGGTGTATGTCGACGTCGGCCGGCGCGACCGCAATCTTGAGATCGCCAAGCGTTATGGAATCGAGGAGCTCATTGGTACGCCGACGATCCTGATCGTCAGTCCCGACGGCGAATTATTGAACGGCGAGACGGTGCACGATTGGCGCACCGCCGATTCCCGCTCCATGGCCGAGGCGATGGCCTATTTCGCGCAATTCGTCCCCGCCGACTAGGCGCGGCTTACGCGCCTTTTTCGGTATCCGCGTTCCAATAGGAGACGCACGGAATTTTCGACTTGTCGCAGCGGTCGGCGTATTTGCGCGCGATCTCGGCGACTTCGTCCATCAGGCCGGCTTCCAAAGTGATCGGGTCGAGGCCAAGGCCGAGCAGGCGCTGGTTCTCCACGTCGAGATCGTTCTCCGCCGCTTCGTTGCGCGGATTGTCGACATATTCGATGGTCGCGCTGGTCTTGTCGGCGATCATCTGCGCCAGGTCGCGAACCCGGTGGGTCTCGGTCATCTGGTTGAGGATCTGCACCCGTTCGCCCGATTGCGGCGGGTTTTCGATGGCCAATTGCAGACAACGCACCGTGTCCTGAATATGGATGAAAGCGCGGGTCTGGCCGCCGGTGCCGTGCACGGTGAGCGGATAGCCGACCGCGGCCTGCATCAAGAACCGGTTCAAGACGGTGCCGTAATCGCCGTCATAGTCGAACCGGTTGATCAGGCGTTCGTCGCGTCGGGTCTCTTCGGTCTGAGTGCCCCAAACGATGCCCTGGTGCAGGTCGGTGATCTTCAATCCGTCGTTCTTATTGTAGAAGGCGAACAGAAGCTGATCCTGGGTCTTGGTCATGTGATAGATCGAGCCCGGATTCGCTGGGTACAGAATTTCCCGTTCGATCTCGCCGTTCTCGGTCGGGATCTTCACCGGCAGATAGCCTTCCGGGATTTTCAAGCCGGCCGCGCCATAACCATAGACGCCCATCGTGCCGAGGTGCACCAAATGGCTGTCGACGCCGGCTTCGACGATGGCGGCGAGGATATTGTTGGTGGCGTTGAGATTGTTATCCACCGTATATCGTTTGTGGTAAGAGGATTTCATCGAATACGGGGCCGCGCGCTGCTCGCCGAAATGGATGATGGCGCCGGGCTGTTCTTCCTCGATCACGCGCAAGAGCCGGGCGTAGTTCTTCGCCGCGTCCAGCATTTCGAACCGGATCGGCCGGCCGCCGCTTTCCTCCCACGCTTGCAGACGCATGGACAAAGGCCGGATCGGCGTCAGGCTCTCCACCTCCAATTCGACGTCGATCATGCGCCGGGACAAATTGTCGATGATGACCACGTCATGGCCGAGATTAGCGAGGTGGAGCGAGGTTGGCCAACCGCAAAAACCGTCGCCGCCGATTACCAGAACTTTCATACATGCCTCCAGGCGCCCAAGTTGGGGCGCTTACGCGATGATGCGCCGGCGCATGGGGAGCGCGGCGCGAAGAAGAGTTGTTTCCGACCGCGCCAGCGCGCCGTGCGCCGCCCTGGCGGGAAATCCCTGAGCTCAATTCCGCTCGCGGGGCCGATGGCGGGGTCAGGCGGCGCGCCGCGGCGATCCCGCCAGCCAACGCTCATATGTCTTTACCCGTAACGATTTCAATCGCTTATGGCCCCAGCGCCAGCCTGACCGCACGTCATTGGGCGGGCGTGAGCCAGGCCTGAATATCAGTTTGGCGGCATTTGGCAATGCCGTTGACGGGGATTCGGAGACGCCGCATCGCCGGGGCGCGGATCAGTCCGGCCGGGTCAATTCCCACGTGGTGACGGCTTGGGGCAGGTTGATCGGGCCTGGCGTCGTCATTTCCGTCGAGACATAGCGAAAGCCGGCGCGCTGC
>CAYWWL010000376.1:0-2455 GCA_964461925.1 uncultured Caulobacterales bacterium
ATCTTCTCCCATTCCTCGAATTTCAGCGGCCTATTGTCCATGCACGACGGCAGCCGGAAACCGTATTCCGCCAAGGTGCGTTTGCGATTGAAGTCGCCCCGGAACATGGCGCCGATCTGCGGCACGGTCTGGTGGCTTTCGTCGACGAACAACAGCGCGTTCTCCGGCAAATACTCGAACAGGGTTGGGGGCGGCTCGCCGGGTTTGCGGCCGGTGAGGTAGCGGGAGTAGTTCTCGATGCCATTGCACGAGCCGGTGGCCTGCATCATCTCAATGTCGAATTCGACGCGCTGTTGCAGCCGCTGGGCCTCGAGCAGACGGCCTTCGTCTTTCATCCGTGGAATGACGTCCTCCATCTCGCGATGGATCTGCTCGATCGCCTGGTTCAGGGTCGGGCGCGGCGTGACATAGTGGCTATTGGCGTAGATCGACACTTGCTCGAGATCGCCGGATTTACGCCCGGTGAGCGGATCGAATTCGGTAATCGATTCAATTTCGTCGCCGAACATGGAGACGCGCCAGGCGCGGTCTTCATAGTGGGCGGGAAAAATCTCGATCACGTCGCCGCGGGCGCGGAAGCAGCCCCGGGCGAAGGCGGCGTCATTGCGTCGATACTGCAGGGCGACGAGGTCGGCGAGCAATTGCTTGCGTTCGATCTCCTGGCCGACGTCCAGCTTGAACGTCATCGCGGTGTAGGTCTCCACCGAGCCGATGCCGTAAATGCACGACACCGAGGCGACGATGATGACGTCGTCGCGCTCGAGCAAGGCGCGGGTCGCGGCGTGGCGCATGCGGTCGATCTGCTCGTTGATCGAGCTTTCTTTCTCGATGTAAGTATCCGTGCGCGGAACATAGGCTTCCGGCTGGTAGTAGTCGTAGTAGGAAACGAAATACTCCACCGCATTGTCCGGGAAGAACGACTTGAACTCGCCATAGAGCTGGGCGGCGAGGGTCTTGTTATGCGCCAGAATCAAGGCCGTGCGCTGTTGCGCCGCGATGATCTTCGCCATGGTGAAGGTCTTGCCAGTGCCGGTGGCGCCGAGCAGGACTTGGTCGAATTCACCCTCGTCGAGGCCGCCCGCCAGCTCCTTGATCGCCGTTGGTTGGTCGCCGGCGGGTTCGTATTCCGACACCACGCGCAATGGCTGCGACAGTGTCTTGGTCGTTTCCGGGCGCTCGGGCCGATGCGGCGACCACGCCGTCGGCGCGTGGGTTTCATGATAGCTGGCGACGGCTTCGGAGAAGCCGCCGGGCGTGACTGCCGCCTTGTCGGTGACCGGCTGGGCGGTCGGCTTCTTGGCGGCGCGTTTCGTCGATTTCGCTGGCATGGGCGCACCATACGCCATGCGCCGCGGATGGAAAGAGCCGCATTGGCGCGGCCGAGAAATTCCCCGGCCGCTGGACGCGCCGTCCGGATGGCGGCACAATCGCCATGCGCCATTATGGCGCGGCGGAGGAGAATTCTCATGGCGATTTCAGTGAACGTAAATGGCGAGGATCGCAGCGTCGACGTCGACGCCGACACGCCGCTTCTTTGGGTCCTGCGCGACGAATTGCGTTTGACCGGCTCGAAATTCGGATGCGGCGTCGCCCAGTGCGGCGCGTGCACGGTGCATGTGAACGGCCAGGCGCGGCGGGCTTGCGTGACGCCAATCAAAGCCGTCGAAGGCCAGGCTGTGACGACGATCGAAGGGGTCGCGGGACCTGCCGCCGACGCCGTGCGCGCGGCCTGGGCCGATCACGATACGCCCCAGTGCGGCTATTGCCAGTCCGGCCAGATCATGACCGCGGTGGCGCTGTTGGAGCGCGCGCCGAACCCCACCGCCGACGACATCGACGCCGCTTTCGCCGGCAATATCTGTCGCTGCGCAACCTATGTTCGGGTGCGCAAAGCCGTGGCCGACGCCGCCGCCAAATTGGAGGGTTGATCATGACCGAGCGCACAGCGACTGCGACACGTCGGGAACTCCTCGCCGGCGCCGGCGGCCTGGTCGTCGCCATGACCCTGCCCAGCGCCGGGCGCGCCCAAGCGCCCGCCGCCGCGCCGTTCGCGCCGAACGCCTTCATCCGCGTCGGCGCCGACAATGTGGTCAGAATTTTGATCAAGCATATCGAATTCGGCCAAGGCCCATGGACCGGTCTCGCCACCTTGGCGGCGGAGGAAATGGACGCGAATTGGGCGCAGATAGAAGCCGAACATGCGCCGTCCAATCCGGCGCTTTACGCCGACCCCGATTTCGGCATGCAGATTACTGGCGGTTCGGCTTCGGTGCGTACCTCCTTTGACATTATGCGCAAGGCCGGGGCGACGGCGCGCGCGATGTTGGTCGCCGCCGCTGCGCAAGCGTGGGGCGTCCCCGCGGAGGAGATCGCCGTCGACAAGGGCGTGATCAGCCACGGCGCTAGCGGCAAGTCAGGGAATTTCGGCGACTTCGCCGAGGCCGCCGCCGGACAG
>CAYWWL010000377.1:0-2435 GCA_964461925.1 uncultured Caulobacterales bacterium
GCGTCGACAACATGGGCGTCCGCCCAAGCGCCGTCGACCCACGCCCGGGGACGCGCGCCCGCGCCCGTCGCCTCGCTTGCGCCGGTCATGACCTCGAAGCGGGCGCCGGCGCCGTCCACCGTCGCGCCTTCGGCGACCGCCTCCACGAGGACGCTTTGCAGCACCAGGCCGCGATCGGGCGAAGCGAAGCCGAACCGTTTAGCGTGGGCAGCGTCGAAGGCGGCGCGCATCGCGGTCAGGTCCGCGCCATCGCCTTTCCCATCCTCATCGCCATGATCCGGGATCGCCACATTGATCGCCGTATCCGACCCTTCATAACGCAACATCGCCGTGGCAGAGACCGCGCTCGCAGCAGCGGACAAAGCCGCTTGGGCGTCGCGCGACAGATCCGCGGCGAGCGTGCGCGCTTCGGCCAACGCCGCCCCATCGAACGGCGTTTCGATGGCTTGTTGGCTGATCCGGGTTTCATCGGCGAGGCCCATGCCGAAGGCGGACAAGACCCCGGACTTGGCGTGCACCAGGATCTTTCCGACGCCGATTTCATCGGCCACCTGACAGGCGTGTTGGCCGCCGGCGCCGCCATAACACTGCAATGCGAAGCCATGGGTGTCGACGCCGCGCGCCAGGGCGATTTGATTGACCGCCTCGGCCATATGAGCGACGCCAATGCGCACCGCGCCTTCCGCGACCGCCTCGGCGCTATAGTCGACGCCCGTCGCTTCTGAAACCTCGCGCGCCAACGAGCCGAACTTCTCCCGCACTACGTCGGTATCGATCGGTTGATCGGCGTTCGGACCGAACGTGTTCGGGAAATACTCCGGCCGCAGTCGGCCGAGCAAAAGATTGGCGTCCGTCAGGGTCAACGGACCGCCTTTGCGATAGCACGCCGGTCCTGGATCGGCGCCGGCGCTTTCCGGACCGACCCGCAATTGCGCGCCGTCAAAACCGATCACCGACCCGCCGCCGGCGGCGACAGTGTTGATCGAGACCATCGGCGCCCGGATCGGCGCGCCATTGACCATGGCTTCGCCGACGCGCTCCAGGCCGTCGTCATAAACCGCCACATCTGTGGACGTGCCGCCCATATCGAAGCTGACGAGCCGGCGTTCGTCGAGCTGGGCGGCGGTGCGCGCCGCACCGACGACGCCGCCCGCGGGTCCGGACAAGACCGCGTTCACGGCGCGGAACTGCTCCGCGGCGATCAACCCGCCGCTCGACTGCATGAATTTTAGGTCGACGCCGGCGAAGGCGTCAGCCAGGCGATCGACATATCGGCGCAAGACCGGTTGCAGATAGGCGTCCGCCAAGGTCGACGCGGCGCGCGGGAAGAACCCCGCTAATGGACTGACCTCGTGGCTGAGGGAAATATTGTCGAAGCCAAGATCCGCCGCCAGAGCGCCGATCGCGGATTCGTCCTCGGGAAAACGCCAGGCGTGGATCAAAGCCACCGCCAATGACGTGACGCCCGCGGCGCGCGCCGCGCTCAGTTGAGCGCGCAAGCCTTCGGCGTCCATCGGCGATAGAATAGCGCCGTCCACGGATCGTCGCGCCGCGGTTTCGATCACCTGTTCGTAAAGCGGCTCCGGTTTTTCGATGCGCAGACTGAAAAGATCCGGGCGGTTCTGACGGCCGATTTCGATCACATCGGCGAAACCGGCGTTGACCACAAGCGCCGTCGCTGCGCCTTTGCGTTCCAACAAGGCGTTGGTGGCGACGGTGGTGCCCATTTTCACGTGCTCGATCGCGTCGGCGGGCAAGGCGGCGCCCGGCGCCAAATCCAGGGCCCTGCGCACCCCTTCAATGGCGGCGTCCTCGTAATGCGCGGGGTTTTCCGACAGCAATTTCAGGGTCCGGGTCGCTCCCGCAGACGAAATCGCCACCAGATCCGTGAACGTGCCGCCGCGGTCGATCCAGATCCGCCAGGTTTCGCTCATGCGCCTATCCTCATGGCCATAAGCCGAGGGCGCGCAATACGCCGCGCCCGCCAAGACCGACAGCCACCAAGATCACCGCCCCGCCCGCAAGATTCGCCGCCAAGCCGTTGCGATAGGCGCCGACGATGGATTCTTTGTTCATGACGATGATCAAGAACACCGCGATGACCGGCAACAGGATCCCATTCGCCGCCTGGGCCACGAGGATAAGACTGACGAGTTTCACGTCGAGCAGGCTGGTGGCGAGACCGATGGCGAGAATGGCCAACGCCACGGCGCGGAACGCAGGCCGCTCGCGGACTTCCGTCGGCGTCCCTTTCAAGCCGATAATCTCAGTCACCGCATAAGCCGTGGCCAAGGGTGCCGTGATCGCCGAGGAAAGCCCGGCCGCCATCAAACCGACGCCGATCAGCAAAGTGGCCGCGTCGCCGAAAGCGGGGCGCAAGGCCTCGGCCATATCCGCGGCGCTCGACACCTCAAGCCCAGTTTGAAACAGGCTCG
>CAYWWL010000378.1:0-1404 GCA_964461925.1 uncultured Caulobacterales bacterium
ATCTTGTCGATTTCTCCGACGCCATGGGCCGCGAACTCGACGAACTGCGCGCGTTTTTGCAGCAGAACATGTACCGACATTACAAAGTGAATAGGGCGCGCAGCCAAGCCAAGCGGATCGTTAAGGATTTGTTCGCGCAGTTCTTCGAAGAGCCGGACACCATGCCGACCCATTGGAAATTGGCGTGCGAAGGCGCGACCGACAGCGCCAGAGCCCGCGTGGTGTGCGATTATATCGCCGGGATGACCGACCGTTACGCCTATCGCGAACATGAAAAATTGTTCGCATCGGGTCCAGTTCTATAAAAAAAAACGCGCTGCCGTTTTTCCGCCTGAAAAGCCAGATATTGCCTTCCGGGAACGAGTCGCGCAGAACAGTTGCACTAGTCGGCGTCGTGCGTCGTCGACGCGAATTTATTGCGCCAGTTCGGCGCGTCCTTGGGCCGCCGCCCGGCCATACCCCAAGCGAGGGAGACCACGATGAGCGCATCGACCATTGACGACGAATACGAAGAATTCGACGACTTTGAAGATGACGACGATGACGAGCCGGGGTTCTCCGGCTTAATGGTCTTGCTGATGGGCGGCCTGATGCTCGGCGCCATGGTCGCCGTGGTCTGGGTCGCGTATCGCCATGGCGTGCGGATGGGCGGCGAATCCACGACCCCGCCTTACGTTTCGGCCGACCCGGCGCCAAGCAAACAAGAACAGCCCATCGTCACCGCCGCCGACGGTACGGAACAGCGCGAAGTGTTCGACCAAATCGAGGGTCGCGACGCCGAACCGACCACGGTCATCGCCGAAGCGGCGGAGGAACCGGTGGCGCGGGACGAAGGCAACCCATTGGTCGCGGCGGCCAATGAAGCGGTTCAGCCGGCGGAATCGGAAGTCGCCGATCGCATCGAAGCCTTGGCTCGAGCGGTTGAAGAATCGCGCGACGAAACCGAGGCGATGATCGCTGATGCGGCCCCGGCGACGCCAACCCGAGCGCCGACTCAGGCGCCGTCGCGTCCTGAGCCGACGCCCCAACGCGTCGTCGCCGCCACGCCAGCAGCCGTGACGACGACCGCGAGCGCGTCGGGCGGGCCGATGTCCGGCACCCATGTGGTGCAGATCGCGGCGCTTGGTTCGCGCGAGGACGCCGACGCGGCGTGGGCCTCGTTGCAAGGCAAGCTCGGCGATTATCTCGCCGGCAAAGGTCCCCATGTCTTGTCGCCGACCAGCCCGTCGGACACCTATTACCGGCTGCGCGTCGGGCCGTTCGAAACCCGGCAATCCGCGGTGGAGTATTGCGAGGGCCTGAAAGCGCGCAACCAAGGATGCATGGTGCGAGCGAACTGACGCCGCGCCGCGCGCCACTCGGAGCCGCCATGGCCAGCGCCGCCATTTATGACTGCGAAGGACC
>CAYWWL010000378.1:1425-2423 GCA_964461925.1 uncultured Caulobacterales bacterium
ACGAGTTGGCGTTGTTTAAGGACGCCGATCCCCTCGGGTTTATTCTGTTCGCCGATCATTGCGAAAGCAAAGAGAACGTCGTCGCGCTGACCTCGGAGCTGAAAAGCGCGCTCGGTCGCGACGACGTTTTGTTCATGATCGACCAGGAAGGGGGGCGGGTGGCGCGCATGAAGCCGCCGACGTTCCCTGCGCATCCGCCGGCCGCTCGTTTCGGCGAACTTTGGCGGCTCGATCCGGCTAAGGCGCGCCAGGCGGCGAAGTTGAACGGTTATCTGCTCGGCCGGATGACTGCGTCCCTCGGGGTCAACGTCAATTGCGTGCCGATGCTCGACGTGCCGCAGATCGACGCCGATCCGACGGTGATCGGCGACCGCGCCATCGCCACCCATCCGGACCAGGTCGCTGCGCTCGGCGCCGAACTCGCCGCGGGCCTGGTCGAAGGCGGCGCGCTGCCGGTGATCAAGCATCTGCCGGGGCATGGCCGCGCCCTGGTGGACAGCCACGCGGCGCTGCCGGAAGTCGTCGCCCCGATCGATGATCTGCAGGCGGTGGATTTTCCTCCTTTCAGGGCCAATCGCGACGCGCTGATGGGGATGACGGGGCATGTGGTGTATACGGCCTATGACGCCGAAGCGTGCGCGACCATGTCGCCGACGGTGATTGAGACGGTGATCCGCGGCGATATCGGCTTTGACGGGCTGTTGTTCAGCGACGATCTGCGCATGCACGCGCTATCCGGGCCGATTGGGGCTCGGGCTGGCGCGGCGATCGAAGCCGGCTGCGACGTCGCCTTGTGCTGCAATTTCACCCTGGCTGAAAAAATTGACGCCGCCGCGACGACGCCGGCTTTGGCCGGCGCGAGCCTGGAGCGGGCGCAAAAGGTTCTGGACGCCTTGCCGGCGCAGCCGCCGGCGACGGATCTGGCGGCGGACTATGCCGCCTTAGAGGCGCTGTTGAAGCCCGTGGCCATGGTTTAATGGCGCCGCGTCGCGGGTTTA
>CAYWWL010000379.1:0-2421 GCA_964461925.1 uncultured Caulobacterales bacterium
CGGGAATTCCGCTCGATCGATCATGGCGGAAGCGTATTTGAACCACGTCGCCGCTGGACGATGGCGCGCCTTCTCCGCCGGATCCTCGCCCACCGGCGCGCCGAACCCGTTCGCCATTTCCACATTGGCCGGACGCCGTATCGATCCAGGCGCGCCTGCGTCAAAGAGCTGGGATCGGTTCGCCGAACCAAACGCCCCGCCCATGGACGTCATCGTCACTGTCTGCGACAACGCCGCGGGAGAGGTCTGCCCGATATGGCCGCAGCGCGCTGGACGGAGTCCGACCATTTTGCATTGGCCCTTTCCCGACCCAGCTGCGGCGGCGGGCGAAGACGCGGCGAAACAGGCGGCGTTCGATAGCGTCTTTATACAAATTAAATCCAGAATTGACGCATTCCTGAAGGACGACGCGTGATATGGCCAGCCTTGCGA
Organism: uncultured Caulobacterales bacterium; assembly: GCA_964461925.1. GTDB lineage: Bacteria > Pseudomonadota > Alphaproteobacteria > Caulobacterales > Parvularculaceae > MED-G105. The sequence goes on from CAYWWL010000379.1 coordinate 433, forward strand.
AAAGACTGACAGCGGAAGCGCTTGGCGCGTGCATCCTTCTCGCCGTCGTCGTCGGTTCGGGAATCATGGGCGTCGATCTTGCGCAAGGCAATGACGCGATCGCGTTGCTCGGCGCAACCCTCGCCACCGGCGCCATCCTTATCGTGCTTATCCTAATCTTCAGCGAGATTTCCGGCGCGCATTTCAACCCGGCCGTGACTGTCGCAATCTGGTCACGCGGCGACATCGCGACGGGCCACGCGCTGGCCTATATCGCGGCGCAGATTGTCGGCGCAGTGATCGGCGTCATCCTCGCCCACGCCATGTTCGACTTGGCGCTCGTGCAAATGGGCGCGACGCAAAGACAAGGACTTGGGCAAGCGCTGAGCGAGGCGGTGGCGACATTTGGCCTCGTGCTGACGATTTTCGGCTGCGCCCGATGGCGGCGGGATGCCGTCGCCATGGCGGTGGGCCTGTTCATCATGGCGGGATATTGGTTCACGGCGTCGACGTCGTTCGCAAACCCCGCCGTCACGTTAGCGAGGACCTTGACCGACAGCTTCGCCGGAATCCGCGCCATCGACGCGCCCGCGTTCATCATCGCGCAACTCGTCGCCGCTGTTCTCGCAGCGCGTCTGTCTGCGTGGTTGTTCGCCGATTGAGCCGCGGCCGCCTGATGGTTTTTTGAGGTGACGGGCCGCGCCCGCGCAGCCTATAAGGACGGCATGAAGCGGGGCCCAAAGCAACGATATAAGGATTTGGTCGACAACGGACACTTGGACGCCGACGCCGTGCAAGCGACGGCGATCGATCGTCTGCAAGTCTTAAGCGACGCTCTTGAATCCCGGCCGAGCGGAGTCAGCCGGCTATTCGGACGCACCCAACCGCCACCGAAGGGCATGTATTTGTGGGGCGGCGTTGGCCGGGGCAAATCCTTGTTGATGGACATTTTCTACAACAATACGGAAATCGAGCCTAAACGCCGGTTGCATTTTCATGAGTTCATGGCGGAGACCCATGATCGGATCGCAGCCTGGCGCAGCAGCGACGACAAAGACAAGCGCCGACACCGCAACCATAACCGGAAGTCCATTGACGACCCGATGCCGCCTGTGGCCGCTGACATCGCGTCAGGCGCGAAGCTCTTGTGCTTCGACGAATTACAAGTCACCAATATCGCTGACGCGATGATCCTCGGACGTCTATTCACGGCGATGTTCAGTCATGGCGTCGTCGTCGTCGCAACCTCCAATCGAGATCCTGATGATCTCTATAGAGATGGAATTAATCGCCCTTTGTTTCTGCCGGCGATCGACACCTTAAAAACGCATCTCGACATATTTGAACTAAAGGCGGAACGCGACTATCGATTGGCGCGGCTGCAGGGCGCAAAAGTATACCATTCGCCGCTTGGGGCAGACGCGGACGCGGCGATGGATCAAGCCTGGGAGGCGATCATCTGCGGCGGCCACGCGCACCGAGAAGAGATCGCCCATCAAGGTCGAGTGATCGAAGTCCCCCTCGCAGCTCGCGGCGCAGCGCGGTTTAGCTTTGCCGATCTGTGCGCTAAGCCTCTTGGCGCACGGGACTATTTGGCGATCGCACGCCGCTATGGATCGATCTTCATCGATCGGATCCCGCGGATGGGGCCGGAGAACCGCAACGAAGCGATCCGCTTCATCACCTTGATCGATACGATCTATGAATCGAAGAGCAAGCTGATATGTTCCGCAGAGGCGTCGCCGGATGCACTTTATCAGGAGGGCGACGGCGCTTTCGAGTTCGCAAGAACGGCCTCGCGACTATTTGAAATGCAATCCGTGGACTATCTCGGCGCCGAGCACGGCGGCGCCGATCCAGAGCGTCCAGAAGCGAGCCTCGCCGGCGCCACTGCTTCGGATCGCGACGCAATGGGAACTGACGTCTCTGGAAAAGAGATTGACGGCGCGCATTAGATCGACGACAACCCCGCGCCCGTTCAACCCACCGCGCGCGCGCCGTCGCGATGCG
>CAYWWL010000380.1:0-2421 GCA_964461925.1 uncultured Caulobacterales bacterium
GGCGCCGCGGCCGTTGATGCTCGGCAACGCGCGCCGCGACGTCTGGTCGGATCCCAATGGCGCGTTCCGCGCCGCTGTCGGGGCGACGCCCGCCTACAAGCTATATGGCGGCGACGGCCTGACCGCCCCGGATCTGCGCGCATTCGAGCCTGACGCCGACATCGCATTTTGGATCCGCCCTGGCACCCACGGCGTCACGGAAGAAGATTGGCCGGCGTTTCTCGCCTTCCTCGACGCCCATCGGCGAGATGATTAATCCAACATTAACGCAAAAACGGTTGCTTCTAGATCGCTCCGGCTTAGATCGGATTGGAAAAGATTGGACTTCGCGCAACCGATATGACGAGCAGCGCCGACCCTACAGCGATGACGCCGAACCGGGCGTCAGACTTTGACGCGCCAAGGATCGCGGCGCGCATCGGGTGCGTTATCATCAATTTTCGCACGCCGGCTCTGATCGAGAGCTGCCTGCGATCATTGGCGCCGCAATTAGCGGCCAACGACATGCGCGTCATGGTCGTGGACAATAATTCCGGCGACGGGTCCGCCGACCAGATCGCGGCCTTCCTCGACCGAAACGAAGACGAAGACAATTGGAAACAGCGGGTCACCCTGGTTCGCTCGCAGCAGAACACCGGCTTCTCCGGCGGCAACAATATCGGCGTCGACCGCCTCGACGCAGAATTTTACCTGTTGATGAATTCCGACACGCTGGCGCGACCTGGCGCGATCGCCGCCTTGCTCGCCGCCGCCGAGCGTCATCCGGACGCGGGCTTGATCGGTCCGCGACTGGAGGACGAGGACGGCGCGCCTCAAATCAGCGCATTCCGTTCGATTGGGCTGTTGTCGGAATTCGTTCAGCCTGCGGAGCTAAGAGCGCTGGAGCGCCTGTTTCCTCAAGCCGACGCGAACATACCAATCGTCGACGCCGTCACCGAAGCGGCTTGGGTGAGCTTTGCCTGCGTCTTGATCAGGCGAGCGGTGATTGACGCCATTGGCCCCATGGACGAAGGCTATTTCATGTACTTTGAAGACGCCGACTATTGCCGAACGGCGAAGGCCCATGGCTGGAGGGCGATCTGCGATCCCAGCGCCCGCGTGGTGCATTTCCGCGGCGGCTCATCATCGGTTAAGTCCGCCCATGCGGCGCGAAAACGCCCGCCGGCCTATTTTTACGCGTCGCGCACGCGCTATTTCCGGAAATTCTACGGGCCGCTCGGCCCGACCATCGCCAACATCGCTTGGCTCGCCGCGCGAGGCATCGCCCGCGCCAAAGCCGTCTTCGGTCGCACGCCGTCAAAAGCGTGCGAGCGGGCCGCGAGCGACATATGGATCAATTGGCGCGATCCCCTCGGCGATCGACGCGCGCCCCAGTAACACGACGCCAACGCGCCGCAAGGAACACATTCGGCAATGACCACGCCAGATTTTTTTATCATCGGGGCCATGAAATGCGGCACGTCGACCCTGCATGACCAGTTGGCGGCCCAGGATGGCGTGTTCATGTCGACGCCGAAGGAGCCGAATTTTTTCAGCGACGACGACAATTATCGCCGCGGCATTGATTGGTATAAAAATGTTTTCGCCGGCGCGCCGCAGGGCGCGATGCTCGGCGAGTCGAGCACTCACTATTCGAAATTGCCGACTTACCCCGACACAATCGACCGGCTCGCCGCCTATGCCCCGGAGGCGAAGTTCATTTACGTTCTGCGGCACCCGCTCGATCGATTGGTCTCCCACTTTATCCATGCGTGGACGCAAAATGAGATCGCCACGGACATCGATGACGCGCTGACCAAACACGAAGAGCTGATCGCCTATGGCCAGTATGAACGGCAGATTGCGCCGTTTATCGATCGTTTCGGCGTCGATCGCATTCAGCTGACGGCGTTCGAATGGATGACCGCGTCGCCCCAGTCCGCGATAAATCGGATCGGCGACTTTCTCGGCGCTGAGCACGCCATGACCTGGCGCGACGATATCGCTCCAAGCAATATCTCGTCCCAACGCATTCGGCGTTTCCCGCTTTATGACTTGCTGGTGGAGTCTCCGCTCGCCACGTCCATCAGGCGGACGATCGCGCCGAAGGCGTTGCGCAATCGCATCAAGGCGCAATTCCAGATGGCCGAACGCCCAACCTTGTCCGATGAAGCGAGCGCGATCGCGGTCGCCGCTTTCGACAAAGACCTAGCGGCGCTGAGCCGCCGCCTCGAGCTGCCAACTGCGCTCACCTGCGCCAACTATAAAACTCTTGTCGCCGAACACCCGCTCAATTGGCGCGGTTCTTTTGACGACTAAAAGGGTGACAAAGCCGGGTTTACCCCCTATATAGGCGTCAACATCGTCGCGATCCCGCCGACGGGCCCCACCAGGGCCCGTTTTTTTGTTCCCGAATCCAGGGTCCGCGGCGGCAACGCGAGG
>CAYWWL010000381.1:0-2412 GCA_964461925.1 uncultured Caulobacterales bacterium
GGCGAAAATCCTCGACGCTCGCCGGCGCGAACTTGGCGTGGCGGACGATCTCGTCGACCATGAAGGGCTCGATCTCGCGATGTTGGTCAAGCTCGGCGAGAACGACGTGAAGTCGGTCGAAGATTTCGCTGGCTGCGCCACCGACGATCTGATCGGCTGGACCGAGCGAGTCGACGGCGAGAAGAAGCATTATGACGGTTTCCTCGAGGAATTCGGTCTGACGCCGGAAGCGGCCGAGGACATGATCATGCGCGCCCGGGTGAAGGCGGGCTGGATCACCGAAGAGGAATACGCGGAGATGACCGCCGTCGCCGAAGACGAAGAAGAATTCGACGAGAACGCGGAAATCACGGCTGAGGAGGCGTTCCCTGGCTAAGAGGGTCGACAATGGATTGGCGCTTGGCGGCTGCGATCACGCTGGTGATCGAGAACCCGCCGCCATGGCCAAACCCCAGGAGGCGCGGATGAGGAAGTGCATCGTCACAGGCGACGTCGCGGCGGAACGCGACGCGGCGCCCATGGTGCGGTTCGTGCTCGATCCCGCTTCTGTCCTGACCCCGGACATTGCGGCGAAACTGCCCGGCCGCGGCGCGTGGATCACAGCGTCGCGCGAGCATCTCGCCACCGCGTTGAAACGGCGTTTGTTTCACCGTGCTTTCGGCGAGGCAGTGACCTTGCCTGACGGCATGGACGACCAAGCGTTCATTGATTTCGTGGCCAATCTGGCCGCGCGCCGATTGCTTGACGGCGTCGGGCTTTCCCGCCGCGCCGGCGACGTCATCCTTGGCGGCGACGATATTGACGCCTATCTGAAAGGCGGGCGCAAATTGGCGGTGGTGCTTTCGGCGACCGACGCTTCAGACCGAGGCCGCGACGGCGCGATCCGCGCAGCGGCGAAAGCTGACGCGCCCCATTACCAATTGTTTACCCGTGAGGCGCTATCGGCGGCCATTGGTCTGCATGGCGTCAAGCACATTGCGATTAAAGCCGGTCGCGCTGGCGAGCGGAATCGAACGGAGTTTCAACGTCTCAGCCCGCTTTTGGCGGCGCCAGAGACGCAGAAGAGCGAATAAGCGTCGGATTCGCACCCATTCTTTGGGTGCAACCGGCCGCAAACGGTGGACCAACGCGGGTTAGGGGAGTATGTCCTGATCTGCCTAAAGTTGGCGCTTGTATGATTGCGGGTGTCCGCAGACGAGCGCCAGGGTGTTTGTCCAGCGCCAGGTTGAGATTGAAAGGCGCCGCCTCGCTGCTGAAGGCGGATACGGAGTGTTAATGAGCGACGACGTCGAAACGAAATCGGATGACGCAACCAAGTCCGGCCGCAGGCCGTTATCCCTGCGGCGCACGGAAACTGGCGCGGTGAAGCAGAGCTTCTCCCATGGCCGGTCAAAAACGGTTGTGGTGGAGACCAAGCGTCGCCGCGTGCTCACGCCGAACAAGACCGAGGGCGACAAAAAGCCCGCGGCGAAGGCGCCCGCTGCGCGTTCCGGCAAGCCGGAGGTGAAAACCGTCAAGGCCGCGCCGGGCAAAGCCGCCGACGCGCGCAAGAAGCCGAATGTGCTGCGCACCCTGTCCGAAGACGAGAAGAGCGCGCGCGCCGCTGCGTTGCAGAAGGCGCGCAAAGACGAAGAAGCCCGCCGTAAAGTCGAAGCCGCTGAACGCGCCGAGCGCGAGGCGCGCGAAGCCGAGGAACGCAAGCGCCTCGAAGAAGAGCGCGTTCGCTTAGCCGAAGAAGAAGCCCGTCGCGAGCGCGAGGCCGAAGCCCGTCGCCAACGCGAAGAAGAAGCGCGCGCCGCCCTCGAAGCGGAAGAAGAAGAACGCAAACGGCGCCAGGCCGCGAAGCAAGAAAAATCCAAGAAGGGGTCCGCGACGCCGGAACAACCCTCCCCTGCGGTCGACGGCGACAACCCGCTCGCGCAGCTTGGCGGTCGGTTGAAAACCAAGCGCAAAGACACGCCGGATCGCGGCAATGACCGCGACTCGAAAAAAGGCGACGCGCCAAAGCGGCGTAGCGGCAAACTCACCATCGCCTCGGCGCTGGAAGAGGACGAAGATCGTCAACGCTCGCTCGCGTCGGTGAAGCGCGCGCGCGAACGCGAACGTCTGGCCCGGCAACAGCGCGGCGGCGGCTCCAAGCAAGTGCATCGCGAAGTCGTCATTCCTGAAACCATCACCGTGCAGGAACTCGCCCAACGGATGGCCATGCGCGCCGTCGAATTGGTCCGCGAGCTGATGAAACAAGGCCAGATGGTGACGGCGAACGCCACGCTCGACGCGGACACCGCTGAGCTTATCGCCACCGACCTCGGCCACACGGTCAAGCGGGTCGCGGAAGCCGACGTCGAAGAAGGCCTAGGCGTGCCGGACGATCCAAACGCGGAACTGCTGCCGCGGCCGCCCGTGGTCACC
>CAYWWL010000382.1:0-2406 GCA_964461925.1 uncultured Caulobacterales bacterium
GAACGCGAATGCCGAGATCGGAGTAGTACTCGGTGAGGTCCTCCGCCATGCGCTTCGTGAGCGTGTGCTCGTCCCCACCCGCGCCAGGCGCAGGGCGGTTTGACGATGGTGTGGCTGACCTCGGAGATTTCCGCCAGAGCCGCCGCGCCGAGGGCGTCGATCCCGCCAATGGCGCCCGGCGGCACGATGATCCGGCGGCCCGCCGCCTCGGCCTCGGCGAGGATCTCGGCCATCAGCGCCTGGTCGCAAAACGCGCTGGTGGACGCGATCATGACGTCGGCGCCAGCGCGCAAGGCCGGCCCAGCCCACATCCGCACCGAGTCGCGTCCCGCCGCTTCGATCGCCAGATCGACGTCGATATCGGCGAGCTGCTCCGGCTTGGTGATGATCGGCGGGGCGTCCGGTCCCGTCGGCCGTTTCGTCGACGCTTCGCGCACCGCCACCGCCGCCAGCGCAACCCGTCCAGGATCGCGCTGCAATAGCAACCCGGCGGCGCGCTGGGCGATGCCGCCCCAGCCGATGAAGCACAGGCGCAAAGGATCGCGCCCCGGATCTAACCGGCCAGCGCGCGCCGTCGCCGCGCCTTGGGTTAGATCGGCGTCGTTCACAAGGCCACCCACCCTTCGGGCGGCTCTTTGCCAGGATGGATCGCGCCGCAATGAGGACAGACGCGAGCCTTTTCATCTTCATAGAAACTTTTGAAGATCGGCGGCAGATCGCGAACGATGCTCACGAGCTTCACTTCCGACCGTTTGACCAAGCCGTGGCATTCGAAGCAATACCATTCAAAAGCGTCGAGCTGGTCGGGTTGGCGCTTGGGCTCGATCACTAAGCCGATAGAGCCCTCCTGCGGGCGTTGCGGCGAATGGCGCACATGCGGCGGCAAGAAAAACACGTCCCCTTCCCGGATCGGCACGTCGTAAAAATCGCCATTGTCGGCGACCTTCAACAACATATCGCCCTTCAGTTGGTAGAAGAACTCCTCCACCGGATCGTCATGATAGTCGGTGCGCTTGTTCGGCCCGCCCACGAGGGTCACCATCATGTCGGCGTCTTCCCAAATTTGGATATTGCCCACCGGCGGCTTCAAATACTCGCGATGTTCGTCGATCCAGCGCTCGAGGTTAAACGCGCCCAATCTCGGTCGTCCTGTCATCATCGCCTCCGCTTTGCTGTCTCGTTCATCTCTCGCCCGCCCGGCGGTTATCCTAAAGCTTTAACCCGCACGCGTCGAAGGCCGCCCGGGTCGCCGCCTTCTCCTCCTCGGTTAAGGCCAGAAACGGCGCGCGCACGGCGCCGCCCGCCTGGCCGAGCAATTCCTGCCAGTATTTTTGATGGGCGTGGGGTTTTTCCGCCGGTCGCGTGTCCTTCAACGCCGCGCGCACCGGCGCGAGACTGTCGCTGACCGCGCGCGCCTTGTCCACTTCGCCGGCGAACGCCAAATCAGTGTACTCCCGCATCCGGCGATCGTTCTTAGACTGAATGAGATAAGGCGGCGACGAACACAGATAGAGCCGCCAACCCAGCTCCACGATATTGTCGAGCCATTCGTCTTCGGACGAGGTGCTGACGATTAGCCGATCGCTGGCGAGCGCGGTCAGCTCCTTGTACATGTCACGGGGCACGGAGTATTTGATGGCGACGATATTGTCGATGTCCGCCAAGCGGTCGCACAATTCCGGGCTCATCAGATAGCCGCTGTCGGGATGGCTCCACAGGGCGATGCCGATATCGACCTTCTCCGCGATCGTCGAATAGTAGTTGAACAGGGTTTCGTCCTGCTCCTTGAAGAAGGACAGGACCGGCGCGTGCACCACGACATAGTCGGCCCCGATCTCTTGCGCGTGCCGGGCCAGCTCGATCACGACGTCCATATTTTGATCTGAACACGACATAATCGTCGCGGCTTTGTCGCCGCAAGCGTCGACGGCGATCTCGAAGGTCTTCTTGCGCTCGTCGAGGGACATTGCGGCGAATTCGCCTTGCTTGCCGGCGATGAAGAAACCGTCAATGCCGAGATCGTCGATCCAATGCTGGATATTGGCGCGAAACCCCTCTTCGTCGATCGCCAGGTCCGGGGTGAACGGCGTCAACGCCGCCGCCCAAATGCCTTTCATATTGGCCTGCGCGTAGTGGGTGGCGTCCTGTTTCAGATAATTCATGTGGCTCGTCGCTCTCGTCAGTCCTGCGATATTTTGTGCGAAACCGTCTTCACGGTGGTGTAGTTCAAAATGCCTTCCGCGCCGCCTTCCCGACCGTAGCCGCTTTCCTTGACGCCGCCAAAAGGCGTTTCCGCCACCGAGGCCTCCAGCGTATTGATCGAGAAATTGCCGGTTTCGATTTCTCGGATCAGTTTGTCGGCGGTGCTGGCGCGATCGGTGAAGGCGTAAGCGGCGAGACCGAACG
>CAYWWL010000383.1:0-2400 GCA_964461925.1 uncultured Caulobacterales bacterium
TGCACGGCCTGACCACGCAATTCCTCAAGGGCAAGCCGGTGTTCACCGACGCCGACGTGGCGCCAGCGTTTCTCGAATTTATTGGCGACGCGGAGTTGATCGCCCACAATGGCAAGGCCTTCGACGTGCCGTTCCTCAATGCGGAATTGAAAGCGGCGTCACTCCCGGCGCTCGGCAATGACGTGATCGATACGCTGCATTTGGCCCGGCGGAAATTCCCTGGGGCGCCGGCCAACCTCGACCCCCTTTGTAAACGCTTCGGGATCGACATCAGCCAGCGCGAAAGCGACGGCCACGGCGCCCTGCTCGACTCCAAACTCCTGGCGGCGGTGTTTATCGAGCTCACCGGCGGGGCCCAGGCCGGACTCAATCTCGACAGCGCCTCGGAAAGCGCCCAGCGCCGTGCGGCGACCCCGGCGCGGCGCCGCGACGGTCCGCGCCCGAGCCTGATCAGCGAGGCCGAAGCGGCGGCGCATCGGAATTTTATCGATGAAATGGGCGAGGCGGCCCTATGGGCGCAAGCCGACGGGTCGGCCGGCTGACGCGATAAGGCGCAAGACGGCCTAGACGGCGGCCCCGCCTTGCGCGGCTTGCTGTTCGCGCAATTTGCGCTGTTCGTAAATCGCCAAGAAGTCGATCGGGTCGAGCAAGACCGGCGGGAAATTGCCGGACTGGGTCGTGTCGGACAGGATCTGACGGACGAACGGGAAGATCATCCGCGGGCATTCCACCAGCAAAACGATCTCGATTTGCTCTTCCGGCACGTTGAGGATTTCAAACGCCCCGGCGTAAGTCGCTTCGGCGACGAACACCGGCTCGTCTTCGTTCACCGCGCGCGAGGCGACGGACAGCTCAACCTCATACTGATTATTGCCGATGGTGCGGGCGTTCACGTCGACATTGACGGAGATGCCCGGCGGGCCCTTCAGCGCGGTGTAAATGCCCGGCGCCTTCGGGTTTTCGAAGGACAGGTCTTTCAGATACTGCGCCAGGACGCGCAGGCTCGGCGCGCCTTCCGGCTGCGGTTGAGCATTGTCTGGGGAACCATTAGGGGCCGGCGCTTGGCCGTCGTTTGGGGTCGTCGACTCCGACATGACGTCACCTTGTAGTTGAAGAATGAGCGTGGGTCATACACGCGCATTGGTCCGCCCGCAACCCAATTGCGCGGCTTTCAAGCCGAGCCGATCCGGGCTATCGCCCAGGCGGGTAGATCGTCACTTTGGCGTCGTCGACCCGGGCGCCCGCCATCAGCCGGGAGACGATGCGCGCCGCCAAAAACCGCCGAATTGGCGGGGTGAGAAGCGCGAATCCGACAGCGTCGGTGATAAAGCCTGGGGTCATTAAGAACGGCGCGGCGAGGACCAGAAAGACGCCGTCGGTCAACGCTTCGACCGGCGCGGCCCCGGACGCGAGGTCGCGACGCGCGGCGTTGAGCGCCGCCAGGCCTTGCAGCCGCAAGATCACGCCGCCGGCTACGGCGGTGAATATGCACGCGCCCACCACCGGAAGGACGCCAAAAGCGCCGCCAACGGTCAGAAGCAGGTAGATTTCGGCGATCGGGCCGATCACGAACAGTAAAACAAGTGCTAAGGTCATGGCGCCATGGTGTTTTCGGTAACCTCCGCACTATATAGTGAGCGGAACGGGCTGAACCAGCGTATGTATTCGTGAAAGCGTAGTTAATATGGACCCTATCACACTCATCCTCGCGGGCGTGGCTATTTTCTTCGTCTTCAAGCTGTTGTCGGTGCTCGGCACCCGCACGGGACACGAGCAACAGCCGGAGATCGAAGGCCTGCAACGGTCGTCGCGGTCGGACGCCGACGCCGCCCAAGAACAGCCGCAGCCGATCGACGAGCCGGAGTTCGCAGCGCCGATCTCGCCGGAGGCTGCGCCCTTGCGCGCCGCCGACCCGAGCTTCGACGAGCGCTCTTTCCTCGCCGGAGCCACGTCGGCTTATGAAATGATCGTCGAATCCTTCGCCGCCGGCGATCTGAAAGGCGTGAAACGGTTCATCGATCCGAAAGTCTATGACGCGTTCAAGCGCGCCGCTGCGGAACGCGCCGAATCCGGCGCCCGCATGGACCTGAAATTCGTCGGCGTCGACGACGCAAAAGTCGAAAGCGGCGAAGCCACCGGCAATGCGCTGATCGCCGTCGTCGCCTTTGCGTCGAATCAAATCCGCGCCACCTATGACGCCGCCGGCGCGTTGATCGACGGCGACCCGGTTCGAATTGACTTGGTGCGCGACACATGGACATTCTCGCGACCGTTGAATTCTTCGGATCCGAACTGGACCTTGATCGCAACCGGCTCCTAAGCGGTGTCCGCGGACGGAAAAATGAGCGCCGATCCATGTCGCACGCCCCACGCCGAATAGAGCGCGCATAATGGCCGCCC
>CAYWWL010000384.1:0-2361 GCA_964461925.1 uncultured Caulobacterales bacterium
CTCGACGCCTTCAATGCTCGTGAGCTGATCGCCTTCGGCGTAACCGCCGCCGGTCTCGCCCGTTTCGAGATTGACCAGCACCGCGTCGCCGGAAATGCTATAGGACAAGAAATCTTGGCCGTCGCCGCCGTCGATCACGTCGACCCCGATCGCGCCGAAGATCGTGTCGTCGCCGCCGCCTGCAAATATATTGTTTCCAGGCGGATTAACTGGCAGAACGACGATTTGATCGCCGGTCAAAGGATCGGTCATGATCATGTCGTCAGGACCGGTGACGAGGCGTTGGACAATCTGCGTGCTCGCGGTCGTCACCGCTGGGTTGCCAGCGGCGTCGACGACTTCGTATTGGATCGTCAGGTTCGAGCTTGAAAAGACGCCGTCAGCGTCCGGCGTGCCGTTTGGATCCGCCACTTGATACTGGATCTGCGCGGTCAGAACGAACGGATTGTCAGGATCGACTTCGAAGCGGAATCCACCCTCGGTGGAATCCGCGTTGAGCACGGTCCAGCCCTCGGGCAAGCTATCGATCACTGCGGCGGTCGGCGTATAGCCTTCGAACGGGATTTCGACGGTGATTTCAAAGACCCGGGTGGTGGCGTCAGTGGGGGCCAGGGTCTGGCTGTCGGCGTAGATCGTGTCCGCAGCGTCGGTGCCGACGATTTGGTCGATCCCGCTTTGGGCGGCGAAGGAATCGTCGGTATCCGCCGGTTCGGTCGCCGTCGCGCCTTCAATCAGAACGCCGCCGAAGCCATTCGGGGATTCCGCGCTTTCGGTGACGCCGAACAGGCGCACGGTAATGTCGGAGACGCCGAGATCGAACGCGCCGTCATCGTCGGAGTCCGACGTAGACGCCGCGGCGGCCTGTTCGTCGCTGGTCTTGGTCGACGACGCGGTCGCCAGGTTCTCCTCGACATTGGCGCGTTGGGCGTCGGCGGTGGAATCGCCGATGAACGCGTCAATGTTTTCAAGCTCCGCCGATTGCGGCGCCTCGACAATCACCTCGACCGGGATTTCGACGATTTCGACTTGTTGTTGCGGCGTTTCCTTGTCGCTATTGCCGGCGGTTTCCTCTTGCGAGGTGAGTTTCACTTCGATGATGTCGGACGCGTCGATCTGGCCGACCGCCGCCAATAATTGTTGGCCGGAAATTTCCGTTTGATTAAACGTAATTGAGATGCCTTCGTCGACGACAAGCTCGAGACCGGCCTCCAGCAAGATGATCTTGGCGCCGTCGGAAAACCTGATGATCAGGTCGACGTCGACCAAATCGACGACCACGTCCTCTAGGTCGAAGTCGAAGATGACTTTCTTGCCGTTGATGCGGATCGCTTTTTGCTCGCCGGCTTCCGGCTTGGCGACGACGATCTGGTCGGCGCTCTCGGTAGCGGTTGCGGCGTTTTCAGCCCCTGCGTTTTGCTCAGGCTTCGGCGTTGTCGTTTCACTCATCAGACACTTACTTTCACGCGCGATCCGAGACTCGGACCGCTTACTGAACTTCCCCCTGGCGCAGACGACGCCGAGACATGACACGAGCGGACGCACGTCGGCGCCCTGATAAAATTCCAGTTGGAAGGTTATTGCGTTGAGGTGAACAAGGTGTTTGGAGTTATGGTTAGCGCATCGTAAAAATGCGCTGAAGCCTTTGTTCTATGCGGGTATTACCGCTTCCCCAACGAGTCTGACCGAGCGGTATGACCGCCCCGAAACTGTCATAAATAACAATCAATCGGCCTGGGGCGTCGGGAAGTCTAACTGGTCAGCCAACGTATTAGTTAATGAATTCTGTATACGCATGCTTGCAAATGAAGCAGCCAAATTCTCATACTTATTGGTAATGCTCTCTTCGCGCGCCTCGCTGCGATCGGCCTGGGCGTCGAGCAATTCCAGAAGCGTCCGGCGACCGGCTTCGAATTGCTTCGAGTATAGTTCGACCACGCGCTCGCTGGAGTCCACTTGTTCGGCGAAGATCGCCTGCTTGTCTCGAGTGGTGCGCAAGACGCTCATCACGTTCGAGGCTTCCTGGCGCAAATCATTGCGCAGCTTCACGATGCGTTGCTCGTTCTCCCGCTCGCGGGCGCGTAATTGGCTCGTGCGGGAGCGCGCCGCGCCGCCGTCGAAAAGCCGCCATTGCGCCGACACCAGAGCCCGACCCTCGGCGGTGTAAGCCGTGTTGCCGAGCACATTGTCCTGATACCGACCCGTCAGGCGCAGCGAGAACTCCGGCAGGTTGGACCGCCGCGCCGCGGTGATCTGGTGTTTGATCGAGTTGCCGTCGCGCACGAAAGACTGGATCGCGTAGTGTTTCGCCAGAATCTCGTCGATGGTTTCCGGGCCAAGGGCCAGGGCTGACCACACGTCGAC
>CAYWWL010000385.1:0-2357 GCA_964461925.1 uncultured Caulobacterales bacterium
GGAGCCGATCGCCCGCGGACATCGCTATATCGCGCAGCCGCCGCTGTATAAGATCGATCGCGGCAAATCCGAGCAATATCTGATCGACGACGCGGCGCTGCAGGACAATCTCTATCGCGAAGGCGTCGAAGGCGCGGCCTTGATCTTGGAGGGCGGCGAGACCATCGCCGGCGCGGATCTGTCGGACATCGTCGCCAAGGCGCGCAATGTGCGCGAGGCGATCGACCAATTCCCGCCGCGATTCAACCGCGACATCATCGTCCAGGCGGCTCTCGCCCGGGCCTTGCACGAAGCCCCGGACGACGCAGAGGCGGCGCAAGGCCTCGCCGAGGCGGTCGCCGGGCGGCTCGATCTGATCGCCGACGAGTTCGAAACCGGCTGGCGCGGCGCGCCGGACGGCGAGGGCGGCTATGTCTTCGAGCGCGAACTGCGCGGCGTCACCGAGCGCCATTCGCTGCCCCGGGACATTCTTCTGTCCACCGACGCGCGCAACACCCAAAGCCGGATGGAGCCCTTGGCGGCGGCGTTCCAAAAGCCCGCCACCTGGCGCCGATCGGAGCAGGAGCTGCGCATCACCGGGCCGAACAGCCTCTTGCGCGCGGTCGCCGCAGCCGGCGAGAAGGGCGCGAAGATCCAGCGCTATAAGGGTCTTGGCGAGATGAACCCGGAGCAATTGTGGGAGACCACGTTGGACGAGAACGTCCGTACCCTGTTGCAGGTGAAGATCAAGGAGGCGGACAACGCCGACGACATTTTCTCCAAGCTGATGGGCGACATCGTCGAGCCGCGCCGGGAGTTCATCCAGACCAACGCGCTGGCCGCGGAGCTCGACGTTTAGGGTCGCGCCGCTCTACGGTCGCCAGAGCATGGCGCGCACCGGCGCGCCTTCCAACGCCGGCATGTTCAACGGCAGGCCGGCGAACAGATAATCCGTCCCCGCCGCCGCTTGGCGCAGGTCCAGACAGACGAACACCGGCGTTCCCGCCCGGGCGCACAAGCGATGGGCCGGGAACGTCTCGGACGTCGCCGGGTCCAAGCTGTAATAGTCGACGCCGATCGCTTTCGGCCGCGCCGACAACAGCGCCGCCGCGGCGCCTTCGGAGAGATGCACGTAATCCTCGGCGAAATCCGGTCGCGACAGAAGCGGTCCATTGCGGGTCTTCAGCAATAACACGCTGTCCCTCGGCAAGCGCTCCCGGGCGATGCGGGCGGCGTCGATTTCGCGCTCCGCGTCGGTGAGGTCAAGCACCGCAGCGAGGCCGATAAAAGCCGTAAGCGGATAATCCTTCAAGGTCGCGCCGCCCTCGATGAAATGTCCCGGCAGGTCCACATGGGCGCCCACATGGACGTTGAGGGTAAGCTCCGACGCGGTGACCGCGTCCCCGGCGGCGAGATCGGACAGTCGGCGCAGGCCCGGCGCGGCGTCGCCAGGATAGCGCGGCAGGCGCGCGTCCAGCGGCGGAGAGAGGTCGAGGATGTCACGCATGGGCGGGCCTTTACAGCTGAGAGGCGCCAAGCGTAGCGGGTTTCGCGGGGCATGGGCAGGACGCCGCTAAAATGATGCAAGCGCCGAGTTTTTCGCCGGTCCCGCCGCTGCTGTGTCGCGGTCGCGCGAATTATGCTAGCCAGTGCCTTTTAACGACGACGATATTTTAAGAGGTATACGAATGGCTCAATCGGATGTTGATCCAGACATATTGGCGGAGTTTTTGTCCCAACAAGTGGCGCTGCATCGCCTCTATCGCTGCATGTTCGAGCAATTCGACGATCCGATCGGCCAACTGCATAACGAGCAGGCGATCGGAACCGCGCTGATCCAAAAGCTCGCCCTGCGCGGCCTGTCCAAGGATCAATGCGCCGCGGTCAAGAAATCCGCCGAAGGGCGGTATCTAAACTTTCTCGACAATGTCCGCGACGCCATGGGGTGATATTTTATCCCCCCGGCATGCGCTTCAAGCCATGCAAGGCGCATCGCTGCTCCTTGTCCGCAAAGCGCAGGCGGATAAGAGTTGGGGGGGCGGCGAAATAATCGCCCTACCCCGCAACCCTCTCGGCCAAGCGCCGGGCTAACCCTGCGTGCACCGCATTCGCGTCGGGGATCTTAATCCCGGGGACATTGAGATAGGACGCGATCAGCAAAGGCGCGTCGTTCCTCCCGTCATCCATCCCGTCGTCCATCCCATCATCGGCGCGTCCGCCCGGGAAGGCGAAGGCGACATTGTTCACCGCGCCGTTCCAGCTGGTGCCGGTCTTGTCGCCGACGCGCCAGGCCTCGGGCAGGCCGGCGCGCAACCGCTGCAAACCCGTCTTGGCGCCGATCATCCAGGCGCGAACCTGGGCGCGGTCCGCCGGGCTCA
>CAYWWL010000386.1:0-900 GCA_964461925.1 uncultured Caulobacterales bacterium
CCGATCGCCCCGGCCGCCCCGGGCGCCGGCCGGCTCTTCCGGTCGCGCGCTGGCGTCATAGGCCGCAGTCGGCGCATTCAGATCGGATGGTTTTTTCGGCGGCGCCATCACGCAACAATCCCTTCACTCCGCGCCGTTTCGCGACGTCTGGTCCTTTCCATACACGAATCGGGCCGTATCGCCCAGATCAAGGGCGGCGCCGGTTCGTCGTCGCCTGGCCGTCTATCGCCGGATCTTGGCCGCAATGGGGCGGTCTTGTCCAAACCGCGCCCGCCTGACGGGAATGTCATCTTGCCGCGCCCGTCTTTGGCGTCGGCGGCGCTGGCGACGGCGCTGGCGTCTGGCGCTTCTGGCGTCCGTGGCCAAGCGCTCTATGGTGGGGCTTTGAACCGCCGCTAGGGGCGATAAGGGGAGCGTAAAGCATGAGCGAAGCGGAGTTGTTCGACGTCTTTATGGCGGCGCGGGATCATCTTGACGGGGCCATCGCGCAATTGATCGCGCTGAACTCCGCCCTGGTGGTGGGCACTTATTATTTCCTGCACCGCTCGCGGCTATGGGTGAAGACAGCGGTGTTCGTCATGTATTTGATCGGTTGGTTGGTGTTCGTCATGTCGGCGAGTTTCTCCGGCCGCTTGATCACCGGGACGGGCGCGGACTTGAGCCAGCTGATCGAGGCCGGAACCGCGTCGGCGACCACCTTGCAGATGGCCGCGACCCTCTCGGACGGGCGCAATATCGTCTATATGGTGGCCCTCAACGGCGCGACCTTCCTATTGCTGATCAGCGCGTTCGTGTTCTTGTTCTTCTGGACCCCGCGGGACAAAGCGGGCGCCGGGGACGACGCCGGCGCGTGAGCCGGCGCCGGAGGCAAAAACGGGAACCGGAGCGAGAGGCGGCAGG
>CAYWWL010000386.1:930-2351 GCA_964461925.1 uncultured Caulobacterales bacterium
AGCAGCAAAGACGATAGCCGGGCAAAAATGAAGGCCGGTCGCCAGTGGGGGAGAGAGACGTGCGACCGGCCTTCCAAAGCTGCGAATGGGCCGGGAGGGCGTCATCCACGCTTTGTCCTTTGTTGCGTGCGGCGGGCGCTAGGGAGGGGGAGGGAGAGGACGCCTGCCGCCCCCTATACTTGTGGAGCCGCGCCATGACGTGCAACTAACAAATGCGTGAAAACGATCAGCGCGGCGAATCGGCGTCACGCGGACGAATTGCGGCGAGAAAAAGGCGGTTAACCATGGCGGCGCCCTTCTGGGAGCGAAAGTCCTTAGCGGAAATGACCGACGCGGAATGGGAATCCCTGTGCGACGGCTGCGGCCAGTGCTGCATGGTTCTGTTGATCGACGACGAGGACAATTCCGTTTGGGAGACGACCGTGGCGTGCGATCTCTATGATTGCGGAAAAAGGCGCTGTACGGATTACGCCAATCGCCACGTCAGGACGCCGGACTGCGTGCGGTTGACGCCGGAGAACGCCGGCGCACTGGAATGGATGCCGGAGACCTGCGCCTATCGCCGCCTCGCCCGGGGGCAAAACCTGCCCGATTGGCACCCTTTGCGCACCGGCGATCCCGCCTCGACGGCCGCCGCCGGCGTGGCCACGCCGCCGCGCCTCGTGCGCGAAGCCGAGGTGCCGGAAGAAGAAATTTGGGACCACGCCGTCGGCCAACGCCTGCCGGGCCGGAACGGCGATGACCCCGCATAAACCTTAGCGTTTCGCGGCCAAACTTTCCGTTTGTCATAAAGTTATCGAACACCTTGCGCGGCCTTTTATGCTTCGCAGCCGTGATCGCGTGCGCCTGATCGTCGTTCGGTCGAACGATATAATCAGGGTACGCAGCAAGGAGGATGAGCATGGAGCCGACGCTCCCTGACGCCGAGCTTGGCGTCCCCGTCAGTTTACAAGCGACCGCTTTCGCCGTCGCCCTCGACCATATCGCGTGCACCGCGGCGGACCGCGCTCTGTCATGCCTGGAGGATTTGCGCCGCCGCGACAGCGACGCCGACCATGACCGAGGCGCGCGCAGCGCCGAATGCCTGATGCGCGTGGCCAGCGCCGCCGCCGCCTTACGCGCGAAATTGGAGAAAGAAGAAGCCGACCATGCCGACCGCCGACGAGACCCGGCGCGGGCCGTGGAAGCCGAAACCGAACGCCTCGCCGAGCGCTTGCAGCGCGAACTCGCCAGACTTGAAAAACGATCCGAGCGCGATCCGGGGCCGGCTGATCAGGGCGTTCGCCCGGGAGGTGACGCGTGAAGGAAGTTTTGACGCCGCGTGGCGCTTGCTCGCCCGCGCGGACCAGCACTGGCCCGGCTTCGTGCCCTGGTGGGGCGCCCGCCCGCTCGCGCCCGACGCCGGCTGGACCACGTGGCTG
>CAYWWL010000387.1:0-2347 GCA_964461925.1 uncultured Caulobacterales bacterium
GCTTCAAAGATTGCGCGGCGTGTCCTGAGATCGTCGTCGTCGGCGCCGGTCAATCGGTGATGGGCGCGACGTCGAAGGAACGCAGCCACGAGCAGGCCGAGACGCCGCAAGTGGCGATCGCCATCGCCAAACCATTCGGCATCGGCAAGTTCGAGGTGACGTTTGATCAGTGGGCGGCGTGCGTCGCTGGCGGCGGCTGCGACGGCTACGCCCCGGGCGACCAAGGCTGGGGCAAGGCCGACCGGCCTTTGGTCAATATCTCCTACGACAACGCCAAGGCTTATGTGGCGTGGCTGTCGGCGGAAACCGGCCACGTCTATCGCTTGCCGAGCGAAGCGGAATGGGAGTTCGCCGCCCGCGCCGGATCGACGACGCCGTTTTCTTTCGGCGACACAATCTCCACCAGCCAGGCCAATTTTAACGGTCAGTACCCTTACGCGGGCGCGGCGAAGCAACGCTCGCTGGGCAAGACAGCGCCGGTGGGATCCTATCCCGCTAACGGCTTCGGCCTGCACGACATGCACGGCAATGTCTGGGAATGGGTCGAGGATTGCTGGAAGGCGAGCCACGCCAACGCCGCCATCGACGGATCGGCTGTGGGCGGATCATGCAGCCAAAAAGTCCTGAAGGGCGGGGCCTGGAACGGCGGCGCCTGGCGCACGCGGTCGGCGCACCGCAAGCCGGCGCGCAGCGGCGAACAGGACTTCGACACCGGCTTCCGCGTGGTCCGCGAACTGGAAGGCTAATCGGGCGCGAGGCCTGCGGCGTTCACTCCGCAGCGAGAGCGTCGCCGCCGAATTGCAGATCGGCGAAGCGTTTGTATAGGCCTTCGCGGGCGAGCAATTCATGATGAGCGCCTTCGTCGACCACGCGTCCGCCGTCCATCACCACGATCTTGTCGGCTTTCAACACCGTCGCCAGCCGGTGGGCGATGACGATCGTGGTGCGATCTTTGGAGAACGCTTCGAACGCGTCTTGGATCGCGCGTTCGCTCTCTGAATCGAGCGCGCTGGTGGCTTCGTCGAGCAGCAGGATCGGCGCATCGCGAAGGATCGCCCGGGCGATGGCGATGCGTTGCCGCTGACCGCCGGACAATTGCGCCGCGCCTTCGCCTAGCTGAGTGTCGTAGCCGTCGGGCATGGCGGTGATGAAATCGTGGGCGTTCGCCGCTTTGGCCGCCGCCACGACGTCCGCGTCGCTGGCGTCAGGGCGACCGAAGCGAATATTGTCCGCGGCCGAGCCGGAGAAAAGCGGCGCGTTTTGCTGCACCACGGAGACCGAGCGGCGAATGTCTTCCGGCGCCAGGCTCACAAGATCGACGCCGTCGAACGAAACGCTACCTTGTTGCGGGTCGAAGAAGCGCAACGCTAATTGGAACACCGTGCTTTTGCCGGCGCCCGACGGGCCCACCAAGGCGACCGTCGCGCCCGCGGGCACCTCGAGGGAGAAGCCGCTAAGCGCCGGGAAATCGGGCCTGGCGGGGTAAGCGAAATCAATGCCGTCAAAGCGCAACCGCCCGTGCACTGGCGTCGGCAACGTCGCGGGCGCGGCGGGGGCGGTCACCGGCGAAGTTGCGCTTAAGAGCTCCATCAGGCGTTCGGTGGCGCCGGCGGCGCGCATCACTTCGGCGTAAGTTTCGGTCAAGAGCCCGGCGCCGCTGACGGCGACGAAGGCGTACATGACGAATTGGGTCATGGCGCCGGGGGAAATCCCGCCGGACTGAACTTGCACGGCGCCAAACCAAAGCACGCCGATCAGCCCGGCCATCACCGAGCCGAAGAACACCGCAGTCATCACCGCGCGCACGGTGATCCGGCGCAGGGCGGTGGCGAAGGTCGCCTCCACGGCTTGGCCGAAGCGGGCTTTTTCTTGGCTCTCCCGGGTGAAGGCCTGCACGGTTTCGATCGCGCGCAGGGATTCGCTCGCCCGGGCAGAGGCGTCCGCGAGGCGGTCTTGGCTGGTGCGCGACAGACGCTGGACCCGGCGGCCGACCATGATCACCGGCGCCAACAGGAGCGGTCCGGCGAGCAGCACCATGATCGTCAATTTCCAACTCACGATCAGCATCAGGATCAATGCGCCAACCGTCGTGGCGACGGTGCGGATCGCCACGGAGACCGAGGTGCCGACCACGGTTTGAATGAGCGTGGTGTCGGTGGTGAGGCGCGAGAGCACCTCGCCAGTCTGCACATTGGCGTAGAATTCGGGGCTGAGGCCCAACAGGTGATCATAGACCGCCCGGCGAATGTCCGCGACGACGCGCTCGCCAAGCCGGCTGATGAAGTAAAAGCGCAATCCGCTGGCGATCCCAAGCAGCGCTGCGACGCCGATGCCGGCGGCGAAATAG
>CAYWWL010000388.1:0-2337 GCA_964461925.1 uncultured Caulobacterales bacterium
TCTGCGGGGCGGGGGCGCTCATAAGCGTCGCGTTCGCACAGGACGATTGCGGCGCGGAGCTGAATTACGAAGATGCAGATATTCGCGCCGTCGTAGACGAGATAGCGATCCGTACAGGCCGCACTTTCATTCTCGACCCGGCGGTGCAGGGTCGCGTTACAATCAAATCGCCCCCGAACGGCGGCATATGCGCTGATGAAGCTTGGGAATTGTTCCAGGCGATGCTCCGCGTCAATGATTATGTGGCGACGCCGATCGCCGAAGGGAAATACCGCATTGTTCCTTTGCAAGAAGCCGCGCGCAGCGCTGGAGAGAATCCTGCGGGCGCTGCGGGCTCTGACCTTGTCACGCAGATTGTCCGTCTACGCTATGTAGACGCGCGCGAGGCGGCGGCGAACCTGGCGCAGATCGTCGGCAATAACGGCGTCGTCAGTCCTGTACGCACCAGCAATGCGCTCATCCTGGTGGATACGGCGTCGAATGTGCAGCGCCTGCAACGGGTGTTGTCCGAGCTTGACCGCGACACGACGATCTACCGCACCGTCGCGCTCAACAACGCCTCCGCGGCGGATGTGGCGCGGGTCGTTTCTGACTTAGCGAGCGAAATTTCCGAAGACCAGGGAGCGGGCCAAACGAAGTTCAGCGTAACGCCCGTCGAAGCGAGCAATTCGTTGTTGCTGCGCGCGGAACCTGCACTAATGCGCCGGCTTGAAGGGGTCATACAAGAGCTTGATCGCTTCGGGCAAAATGCTTCCGAGCTGACGGTTATATACCTCAAACATGCGGATGCGGAAGAATTGGCGCCGCTGCTTTCTGACGTTGCGAACAATGCGTCGCCGGCTTCGGACGGCAGCGTCGGGCGCAATCGCGCGACAGTCTCATTTCATAAGCCGACGAACTCCATCATCATCAATGGCGATGCGAGCATTCAGCGAACTTTGCAAAACGTCATTACCAAACTTGACATTCGCCGGCCGCAGGTTTTGGTGGAGGCGATCATCGTCGACGTATCGGACGGTTTCGCTCGCGATCTCGGCGTTCAGTACTTTCTGACAGGCGACAACATTCCTTTCTCAGCCACGAACTTTTCCGCATCGCCAAACATCTTGCCGGCGGCGGGCGCGGCGCTGTTGCAAGGCGAGAAGTTTTCATCAGCGATTGATGCTGGCAGAGACCCCGCGGCGACGGGGGCTAGTCCTTCTGATCTCTTGACGAGAGATCTCGCAGAAGCGGCGTTGACGTCATTGTTAGGCGTGCAGGGTCTTGGCGTCGGCGGCGGCTTTGAATTTGGCGACGGCAATGTGTTCGGCGGCATTTTGACCGCGCTGCAATCGGATTCGGAATCAAACGTCTTATCGACCCCGTCGGTCGTGACTGTGAATAACCAAACGGCGCGACTACAAGTCGGCCAGGAAATCCCAATAACGACCGGCGAAGCGATCGGCGATAACTTCTCTAACGCCTTTCGGACAATCGATCGCGAAGAGGTCGGCATTATCTTGGAAGTGACGCCGCAGATAAATGACGGCGACACCGTGACGATGGAAATCACGCAGGAAATCTCCAGCGTCGCCGGCACGGTCACCAACGCATCGACGGATTTGATTACGAACAAACGCGAGATCACCACGACCGCCCTGGTAGATAGCGGCGACATTCTTGTCATCGGCGGACTAATCGACGAGCAAAGGGCGTTAGAGGAATCGAAAGTGCCGCTTTTGGGTGACATTCCCGGCGTCGGTAATTTGTTTAAAACGACGGCGCGTTCGAATTCTCGGCAAAATCTGATGGTTTTCATCCGCCCGACGATCATTCGCGATCAAGACACGGCGCGCGCCGCTACAAGCAAGAAATATGATTATATGCGCGCGCGTGAATTATTGCGTAATGGCGGCCCGACATCAGAGCTTGACCGGCTCATTGATCAAGTGACCGGCGTTAATAACGACTATGGGCCTGGTCTGGAGACGGCTGCGCCGACAATAGACGAATGAGCGACACACAACATAACGCGGCGCCGCGCTTGGCGTACGCTTTCGCAAAAGAGCGCGGCGTGATCGTGCTTGACGGCGAGGCGCGCCCGGTGGTCATCGGCGTGCGCGGCGATCCGGACCCATGGTCGCTCGTCGAAGCGCGCAGGGCGGTTGGCGCGCCGATCACCATCGATGAGATGCCGCATGATGCATTTGAGCGGCGCTTGTCGGAAATCTATTCCGTCGAAGGGATCAGTACGGACGATCTTGATCTTGCCGGCGACGAGGGCGATCTCGCATCGCTGGCGGAAGGCTTGCCGAAAACCGCTGACCTTCTCGACAGCGAAGACGACGAGCCGGTAAT
>CAYWWL010000389.1:0-2323 GCA_964461925.1 uncultured Caulobacterales bacterium
GGTGGACGCCGAGACGCGCGCCCTCGAGCTCGAGGCCGAGCCGCAATTGGCTCTGCCGGGGATCGAAGCGCCGACCACGCCGAGCGTCGACTTCGGCGCCGCGATCAATCGCGCCAGCTTGGCGGAGATCCGCGCCGCCTTGACGGCGAGCGCCAGCGCCGCGGCGCCGGCTGCGCCGAGCCTTGAAACCGCCCTGCCAAGCGCCACCGCCCAGACCGTCAATCTTGACGCCCTCGCGGCCCGGGCGACGGTCCCTGACCTGACCAATATTCCTTATCTCGACGCCAACGCCGCCAACGCGATCGCCAATTTGCCGCTCGGCGCGGGTTTTAGCCTGCCGAACGGGGTCGACATGACGCCGGAGATCGAAATCTCCGCCGACGATCTCGCCGGCCAGATCAATCTTGATCTCGACGGCGCCGCCGGTTTCGATCTCGGCCAATCGCGTCCGCAATTAGGACAAGGCGACGGCGGCGCGGCCGCTGCGGCGCTCGAAGCCGCTTTATCGGACGCCGGTCTGGGCCTCACCGAGCAAAGCGGGCGCGACTTTGGCCGGCAATTAGAAGCCGCCCTCGCCGCGGGTCGCTTGACCCCGCCGCAGCAATCCTTGCTCGCCCACAGCGCCGCCATGCAAATCGGCGGCGCGGTGCAAGTGACGACCATGGACAGCGAAGTGTCGGTGCAATTGGATCCGCCGGAGCTCGGCACGGTTCAGATCAAATTCTCGTTCGCCGAAAGCGGCGTCAGCGCGCAATTGATGATCGACAACGAAGCCACCAAGGCGCTGTTGAAGTCGCACGAGCAATTGCTGCGCGACGCCCTCGCCCAGGCCGGCTTTGAAAACGCCGATCTGTCGTTCGCCGACTATAACGGCCAGATGGCCGAGGGCGAGCAAGACGGGGCGGACAGCCGGATGATGAATACGTCCATGTTCGGGGTCGAGAGCGAGCCCATGGAGCAAGAGGACGCCCGGGCGCCGCAGCCCATTCTCAATGACTTGCAAGTCGACATTCGCGTTTAAGACCAGCGAAAGGAACCATCATGGACGTCGCTAACAACCCCAACGCCGCGGCCGCAGCCGCCGCTTCGGCCGCCGCCGTCACGCCGGCGAGCGCCGACGAGAGCCAAGCCGACGTCGACGCCAGCATTTTCGGCGACGACATCGACACGTTTCTGCGCCTCTTGACGACGCAATTGCAGAACCAGGATCCCCTCGATCCCGTGGACACGACCCAGTTCACCGAACAGATCGCCAATTACTCCGGCGTCGAACAACAAATCCGCACCAATCAGAAACTCGATCAACTCATCGCCAACGCCAGCCCGGCCGGCGAAGATCTCGACCAATTGGCCGGCTGGATCGGCAAGAGCGTGCAGATCGACGGCGCCGGCGCCAGCTTTACCGGCGACCCGGTGCGCTTCGCCGCCCCCTCCCTCAGCGATTATGACCGCGCCACGGCCCAGGTCCGCAACGAGGCCGGCGAGCTGATCCGCGAATTCGATCTCAGCGCCGACGCCGCGACCCAGGAATGGGACGGTCTCGATAGCGACGGCTTCGCCGCTCCGAACGGCGCCTATAAAATCGACGTCGCGTATTATCGCGGCGAGGAAGCGGTGAAAACCACGCCAGCGGAGCTGTATCAGAGCGTCGACGAGGTTCGCCTCACTGACGACGGCTGGCGCTTAAAGCTCGGCGACGGCCGTTATGTGGCGATCGACGAGGTCACCGCCGTCCGTTAGGCCGACCGCTCCGCCAATTCACGACCAAACGAAACCGGCGCGCTGATCCCCAGCGCGCCGGTTTTTTATCGACGTGTTTTGGGCGCCTAGTCGCGGCGGGCGATTACAGATCCTGACGCATAATGTCGAGGATCAAGACCTCATGCACCCGGTCATGGGCGATGTCTTTGACCGCGGCGAGCAGATCCATACGGATCAGATCGAGATTGCGGCGATCGGTGAGAACCCCGCTAAAGCGGCCTTCATTGGCGATGTCGAGCAGCTCTTTCATCAGCGCGTCGCGGAACTTCGGCTCGCCAATGTAAAAATCCTCCACCGCGCCGTCCTCCATGGCCAGGTTGAGATCGAGAATGACCAAGGAGCGGACCCCTTCTTCATTGATGATCGGAACCACGAACTGGCGGCTGAATTTGAAAAAATTGATGCTCGGATCAAGCGAGGCGTCGCCGTCGCCATGGTCGTCCTTGGCCCCGCGCTTGGCCTTGTCGCCATGCCCGTCGTCGCCATGCCCGTCGTCGCCATGCCCGTCGTCGTGGCCATCATCGTGGCCGCCGTCGTGGCCGTCGTCGCTATGCTCGTCGCT
>CAYWWL010000390.1:0-2316 GCA_964461925.1 uncultured Caulobacterales bacterium
TCTTCCTCGACGTTGAAGTGAACGAACACTTTGGCCGCGCGGCCCGCAACATTCCGGGCGTCGACGTGCTCCCGCTGGTTGGCGCGAACGTGTACGACATTTTGCGGCGCGAAACCCTGGTCTTGACCAAGGCGGCCGTCGCTGGATTGGAGGCTCGCTTAAAATGAGCACCGAAAAACATTTCGACACCATCATCGCCCCGGTGATCACGGAGAAATCCACGATCGCCTCCGAGAACAATCAAGTTGTTTTCCGGGTGCCGTTGGACGCGACCAAGCCGGCGATCGCCGAGGCGGTCGAAGGTCTGTTCAACGTCAAGGTGAAAGCGGTGAATACGCTGCGCCTGAAGGGCAAGCAGAAGCAATTCCGCGGCCGTCGCTATACGCGGTCGACGGTGAAGAAAGCGATCGTGACGTTGGAAGAAGGTCATTCGATCGACGTGACGACGGGCCTTTAAGGCCGACGCGACGGCCGGCGACGTCCGGCGTGATGAGTTAGAAAAAAACGGTAAGCTGACATGGCGCTGAAAACATTTAATCCAACCACCCCCTCGCGGCGGCAGCTTGTGCTGGTCGACCGCAGCGAGCTTTGGAAGGGACGCCCGGAAAAGACGCTGACCGAAGGTTTGACGTCCAAAGGCGGCCGCAACAATCACGGTCGGATCACCGTGCGTCGTCGCGGCGGCGGGGCGAAGAAATTGTACCGCATCATCGACTTCAAACGTCGCAAGTTCGACATTGAAGCCAAGGTGGAGCGGATTGAATACGACCCGAACCGGTCGGCCTTCATCGCGCTGCTGAAATATCTCGACGGCGAATTGGCGTACATCATCGCGCCGCAACGCCTCGCAGTCGGCGACAAGGTCATTGCTGGCGATAAGGTCGACGTGAAGCCGGGCAACGCCATGCCGTTGCGGTCGGTGCCAGTCGGTTCGATCGTGCACAATGTCGAATTGAAGCCGGGCAAAGGCGGGCAGATCGCGCGCTCCGCCGGCGCTTATGCGCAGCTCGTCGGTCGCGACGGCGCCATGGCGCAGATGCGGCTGATGTCGGGCGAGGTTCGGCTGGTTTCCGGCGAATGCATGGCCACCATCGGGGCTGTGTCCAACCCGGACAAAATGAACGAAAACATCGGCAAGGCCGGTCGCGCGCGCCACAAGGGCAAACGCCCGTCGGTTCGCGGCGTGGTCATGAACCCTGTGGATCACCCGCACGGCGGCGGCGAGGGTCGGACCTCGGGCGGTCGTCACCCGGTGACGCCATGGGGCAAGCCGACCAAGGGTCACCGTACCCGGAGCAATAAGAAAACAGACAAGCTAATCATCCGTTCGCGTCACGCGCGGAAGAAGAAATAAGGGGTTTCGAACGCTATGCCTCGTTCAGTATGGAAAGGCCCATTCGTCGATCGCTACCTCCTGAAGAAGGCGGAAGACGCGACTGGCGGCGGACACAAGGGCGGGATCAAGACCTGGTCGCGCCGGTCGACAATTTTGCCGCAATTCGTTGGGCTCACCTTCAACGTTTATAACGGCCAAAAATTCGTTCCGGTCCACGTGACCGAGGACATGGTCGGCCACAAGCTTGGCGAATTCTCGCCGACCCGCACCTATTACGGCCATGGCGCCGATAAAAAGGCGAGGAGAAAATAGTCATGGGACAGAAGGCGAACCCACGGCGCATTGGCGAAGACTCCGCGATGGCGAAAGCGCGGATGATCAAGACCTCGCCGCAGAAATTGAATCTCGTCGCGCAGATGATCCGCGGCAAGAAGGTTGAGAAGGCGATGGCCGACTTGACCTTCTCGCGCAAACGCGTCGCGCAAGACGTGAAGAAGGTGCTCGAGAGCGCCGTCGCAAACGCTGAGAACAACCACGATCTCGACATCGATTCTCTGATCGTCGATCAGGCCTATGTCGGCAAGAACATGGTCTTGAAGCGCTGGCGCCCACGTGGTCGCGGTCGCATTGGCCGGCTGTTGAAGCCGTTCGCTGAGATCACGATCGTGGTGAAAGAAGTCGAGGAGACCGTTTAATGGGTCAGAAAGTAAATCCGATTGGTCTGCGCCTTGGCGTCAACCGCACCTGGGACTCGCGCTGGTTCGCGCCGAGCAGCAATTATGCTGACTTGTTGCACGAAGACCTGCGCATCCGCGAATACCTCACCGAGCGTCTGCAAATGGCCGGCGTGTCCCGGATCGTCATCGAACGTCCGCACAAGAAGTGTCGCGTGACGATCTACACCGCGCGTCCTGGCGTGGTGATCGGCAAGAAAGGCGCGGACATCGAGAAGCTGCGGTCGTCGCTGCAGAAGATGACTC
>CAYWWL010000391.1:0-2314 GCA_964461925.1 uncultured Caulobacterales bacterium
TCGCCAGATTGCGAAGCGGCGGCGATTACGTCGCTGAATTCGTCGAATGCTGCGCCAAAGCCTGAAATTTCAATGACGTCTTCTGAGGCGGCGCCGGGCGTAAAATCCGTAATGACGTCTGCGTCTGTCGCGCCGTCCGCGAAGAAGAATAAGTCATCGCCGCCGCCGCCTTTTAAAGTGTCGTCGCCGGTGTCGCCGCGCAATAGATCATTGTCGAGATTGCCGTTTAAGGAATCGTCGCCTCTGCCTCCAAAAAGAGAATCGTTTCCGTCTCCACCCAAGACGTCGTCGTCGCCGTCTCCGCCTTTGAGGGAGTCGGCGCCGCCATTGCCTTTCAAGGTATCAAAGCCGGTTGAGCCCAAAACGGTGTCGTCGCCGTTCTGCCCGAAAAGCAGGTCGGGGCCGCCGCCGCCATTGAGGCTGTCATTGCCTTCGCCGCCGAACAGCGTGTCGCCATTGGCGCCGCCGGTGATCGTATCGCCTTCATTGCCGCCTTTAAGGGTGTCGAAGCCGCCGGAGCCGATAAGCACGTCCGCGCCGGCGGCGCCGAAGACCAAGTCGCTCTTCTCGCCGCCATTGAGAGTGTCCGCGCCGTCGCCGCCGAACATTATGTCTTCGTCATCGCCGCCGCGCAGATCGTCGTCGCCTTGATTGCCGTAGAGCGTGTCGTCGCCATCGCCGCCGATCACGAGGTCGTTGTCTGCATTGCCGCGTGCGATATCGTTGTCGGCGCCGGCGAAAATCTGGTCGTCGCCATCGCCGCCCTGAATATCGTCGGCGTCGCCATTGCCTTTCAACGTATCGTCGCCGTCATAACCGCGCAGCGTGTCGTCGCCATTGCGCCCGGTGATGCTGTTCGCGGCCGAATTGCCAAGCAACAAGTCGCTGCCATTGCCGGAGACGACATTCTCTATAATTGTGTCGGGCGCGATGAAGACCGTGCGTGTTTTGGCGCCGACGATTTGCGTTCCGTTGGTGTAGTTGATGGTCGTGCCGACGTCTTGCCAAGTCCCCGGCGTCAAATCGATTTTGACATCTCCTGCGCCGGAGATAGTGATTGTGTCGACGCCGCCGTAATCCCAGATGGTGCTGTAGTAACGACCGTCCGTACTGAAAGCGAAGCTGTCGGCGCCGGCGGTTTCCGTCGTGTTGACGCCATAAGCCGCCTGCAAAGCCTGAATGTCGAACCACATCAAAGTTTGCGGGAAGAGGTCTCCTGCTACTGGGAAGTTAAACATGCCTGAGCCGGTGCGGCTCATGATGCTGTATTCTTGTCCCAACATAGACGGATCGACGCTTGCGGAATAAGTCGACTGGTCCGGATGGTTCAGCCCAAGATTATGGGTGAACTCATGCATGGTTCTGTTTTCGAGAAAATTATCAAGCTCCGCATTGGGCAGACCGTAGCTTTGGATGATCGCTAAATTCTGAGCGCCTTTATCTCTGTTGATCCAAGTCTCCCCCGCCATCATCCATTCGGGAAAGCCGGACCATCCGGTGACCAGGGCGCCCGAAGCGCTGCCAAGGCTAAGATCCGTATCGCCGATGCGGAACGTGCCCGCTTGCACGCCTGTGTCCGGCACTTCGACGAACTCAATTTTCGCGAAGGCGCTCATGGCGTCCATGATGTCGAAGAAAGTTTGCAATACGACGCCGCTCGCTGGCGCGTAGCCGTTCGTCCAAGAAGAATTGACGATGTTATGTTCAGCGGGGGAGAAACCCGGATTTGCTCCCGGTACGGAGTAGGTGAGGGTCGTCACGCCGTCGCCGTCTCGATCCGAGTAAATGTGATCCACATGGGTGTCGAGGGCGCCGAGGAAAAACATGTCGATTTCATCGTTGCCCGTCGCAACGAATTCTTCGTTTTCTCGAATAGAGAAAACCCCTTTGTCCCGTTCGGAAATCGAAACGCTGTAATCGCCGACTTCACCGCCGCCGCCGCCGATGGTTAAGTAATAAACGCCGGTCGTCGTCGGCGTGAAGCTGATTTGATGCGCGTCCAGATCGCCGCCAGTCGTGAATTTGCCGAGCGCTTCGGCGGTTTCATAGTCTGCCGGATCAACTGCGACGCCGCCGGCGTCGACGAAGCTGATGATTTCTGAATCGGCGAGCTCGCCAAAAAATCCGCCGTCATTGCCGTAAAGCGTGATGTCGACGGTGAAGTCGACCATTCCCCAGTTGGATGCCAACTCGGTAAATGTCCAGGGGCTTAGAAGATGAAAGAGGATGGAACCGACGACGAGCAGGATCAAGACAACAGCAAAAGGCATACGACGTGCGTCCTTTGGTGGTTGTTGCGATTTATCGCCCCGGT
>CAYWWL010000392.1:0-2310 GCA_964461925.1 uncultured Caulobacterales bacterium
AGTCAGCGACATTTGAGTTCCAAGTCGAGAATTTCGTCGGCCCGCCAGCCGCGCCGGAACGCAAATCGCCATAGCCTCGATTTTTCCGTGAGCCAATCCGCGGATTGCGTCGTAAACCGAACGTGAGCCGAACAGGTTGGCGTCACGCGCCGCGCGCGCCACATGGCTGGCGGGCGGCCAAATTTAGCGCAGCAAGAAGGATGCGGCATGACACGACCAAGCGACGAGACGGCTGCGACCGCAGCCCTGTCATCGGCTTTCGAACGCGTCAATCACTGGATCTTCGATCTCGACAACACGCTTTATCCCGCTGATTGCCACCTTTTCCATCAAATCGATTCGCGGATGTCTCAGTTCATCCAGACCACGCTCGACATGCCGCCGGACGAAGCGCGTCGGCTGCAAAAAGCCTATTATGTTCAATATGGAACGACGCTGAGCGGGCTGATGATCGAGCACGCGATCAAGCCAGGCGATTTCCTCGACTTCGTGCACGATATTGACGTCTCGGGCGTGCCGGAAAACGACGCTCTGGCTCGCCATATCAGCGCCCTGCCTGGTCCGAAGTACATTTTCACCAATGGGTCAGTCGCCCACGCGGAAAACGTCATCGGCAAAATCGGCCTAAGTGGTCTGTTCACAGATATATTTGACATCGCTGCGGCGGATTATACCCCGAAGCCGCACGACGACGCCTATCATCGCTTCCTTCGGCGCACGAACGTCAAGCCGACCGAAGCGGCGATGTTCGAAGATCTCGCCCACAATTTGACGGCGCCCCATGAGCTTGGCATGACCACTGTGCTGGTCTGCTCGGACGCGCAATGGATGGACGACGAGCCAGCGGAGAAACGCCCGGCGCGCATTGGCGAGGACGGCGGCTTTGACGATGTCGACCATGTGCATCATGTCACCCACGACATCACTGATTTTCTCGGCGACGTGGTCACGGCCACCAACGCCAATCGATAGTGGAGACGACGACCTATGCCCGCCGGAGATATTCCCTCACTTGAAACCGCCATCGCCAAGGCCTGGGAGGAGCGCGACGGGCTAAGCGTCGAAACGAAGGGCGAGGCGCGCGACGCCGTCGACGCCGCGATCATCGCTCTCGATTCGGGCGAGGCGCGCGTCGCCGAGCCGGTCGGTCGGGACGGCGCGAACATCACCGAATGGCGCGTGAATGAATGGTTGAAGAAAGCCGTCTTACTGTCATTCCGGCTCAACCCCAACGACATCATGAACGGCGGTCCGGGTCGCGAAGGCGGCGTGTGGTGGGATAAAGTGCCATCGAAATTCGACGGCTGGACGGCGGCGGATTTTGAGAAAGCCGGCTTTCGCGCCGTGCCGCCTTGCGCCGTGCGCCGCGGCTCCTTCGTGGCGGCTAACGCCGTCTTGATGCCTTCCTATGTGAATATCGGCGCGTATGTCGGCGCAGGCGCGATGATCGACACTTGGGCGACGGTCGGATCGTGCGCCCAGATCGGCGCGAATTGCCATATCTCAGGCGGCGTCGGCATTGGCGGCGTATTAGAACCGCTGCAAGCAGCGCCGGTCATCATTGAAGACAATGTCTTTGTCGGCGCCCGGTCTGAAGTCGCCGAAGGCGTGATTGTCCGCGAGGGCGCGGTTTTGTCCATGGGCGTATTTCTCGGCGCGTCCACCAAAATTTATGACCGCGAGACCGGCGAGATCAGCTTCGGCGAGGTCCCTCCTTACGCCGTGGTGGTCCCTGGCGCGATGCCGTCGGACAAAGGCGGTCCTAACTTATACTGCGCCGTGATCGTCAAACGCGTCGACGAGAAGACTCGATCGAAAACCTCGATCAACGACCTCCTGCGTAATTAGTCCGTGAACGGATGCGAACGGAGCGTTTGCTCCGTTCGACCTGGCGCGGACCTAAAGGTTCGGCGTGAACTTCTGCTTAATCGTCACTAATTCCTCGGCGGCGGTCGGGTGCAACGCGCAGGTTGCGTCAAAGTCCGCTTTGGTGACGCCGGCCTTGATGGCGATCGCCAAGCACTGAATCATTTCAGGCGAGTGCTCGCCCACAATGTGCACGCCAACGACTTTGTCGTCCGCGGCGGAGACGACAATCTTCATCAAAGTTCGCTGTTCGTCCCCGGTCAGCATGTGCTTCATCTGACGGAAATCAGTCTTGTAAATGTCGACTGCGCCGAATTTCTGGCGCGCCTCATGCTCCGCATAGCCGACCGACCCTACCGGCGGATTTGAAAACACCGCCTTCGGAATAAAGGCGTAGTCCATCTGTTGGGGATTGTCGTTATAGACAGTTTCCGCGAACGCCGC
>CAYWWL010000393.1:0-2296 GCA_964461925.1 uncultured Caulobacterales bacterium
AGCATCGGCTCCACCGCCGCGCCGAACTGGCCGAGAGCGTCGACGATTGCGGATTTTTGCTTTTCGCTGGCGGCGATGCCCGACAGACGTTCGTCGCTGAGGCGCGCCGTGCGCAACAGGCGATCGAACAGTTTTGTCGCCAAGTCGGGGTGCTGGCTCTCGCCGAACGCCGTCAGCAGGCCAGGCGCGATGGCGGCGAAACGGTTGGTCGAGGCGCCGCATAGCGAGGCCCAATCGTCGATCAAGGCGGCGAGGCCGGCGCCGTTTCGAAACCCGAGGTCTTCGAGTTTGTCCGCGTCGTCGTCGCGCTGGTCGGCGCCTTGGTAAAGCGCAAATTCAGTGCGCGGACCGTGCAACATGCGTTCGAAAGCGTTACGGGCGTCGGCGAGAGCGCCGTTCAGCGCCATTTCAAGCCCGTCATAGTCCTTGAAGCCGCAAAGGGCGGCCAACGCGATTTGCTCGTCGGCGGAGAGATCGGCGCAGCCGGCGACGCCTTTCATCATTTGCGCGCGGGCGAGCGCCGATTGGGCGAACTCCTGGCCGATGATCAGGCGTTGCGCGATCTCTTGCGGCACGGCGCCGCTCGACGCCGCGGCGATGATCGCGTCGCGCAAAGGCGCGGTCCGGAAGATTGGCCGCGCCGCGCCGAGGTTGCGCCGCAGGTGGGCGCCGATGCGTTTAAACGGCGTGCGCGGATCAGCGGCGAGGTCGCTCTGCGCGATCTCCCCCGGTTCGGGGTGGGGCGCCGACTGGGCGGCGGCCCAGATGGTCTCCTCCATCGCTTCGAGACAAGCGCAGCCCGCCGAGCGGTCGCCCGCGACGACTCGCGCGCCGGCCAGCCAAAAGGCGACGTCGGGCATTTGCGGATTGCCCGCGATGGCGTTGAGCCGTTGCCGACTCTCGACCAAGCCCTGGCCGTTGACGCCGTCGCCAAGCGGGGTTTTGACGGTGAAGATCGGTTGCTCGCCGGGTTTGCCCTCGAACGCTTCGCGCAATTCCGCGCCGATGCGGACAAAGGCGCGCTCGGCGAGATGCGCGCCGCCTTGGGGCGCTTTGCCGGCTTTCGAAGGTTTTCCGGCTGACTGGGGCTCGGCGCCGTCGGCGTCGTAGACCACCACCAATTCCATCGGCCCATAGGGCAAGAGGTCTTCCTGGGCGAAGTCGCCGCCGCCGAACACATAGACGCCTTGGGCTGCTTTATCGGCGCCGTTGGCCGGCAATTCGCCGCGGCTGCGGGCGCCGCGGATCAGCCAGTTAAGCGCGGTTTCGACAAGCCGTTCGGCGAGATCGGTACGCGCGGCGCTGGCCTCGCCGACGCTCCATACGCCAGCGATTTCCGCAACGCCAATGGCGAGGTCGGCCCGCGCTTTGATCGGCGCCAGGGCCGCATGCAGGGCTTCCGCGCCGCCGACGCCGTCGTCGAGAGAGGCGAGATCGCGCGCCGCTTCAGCGAGCACCGCGCTTGGCCCTTCGGTTAGGCTGGTGGCCGCATAGGCGGGATATTTCAAGCAGATATCGGCCAAACGCCGGGTCGAGCCGAAAACTTTCAGCATGGCGAGCATTCGCCGGGGTTCGTCGAGAATGACGCCGGGGTCATGGCCGAGGTCGTCCGCAAGCGCTCGGCGCCAGCGGGTCAAACCAGTCAAGGCGCGGGTAGGGTCGATTTTTTCGGCGTCAGCGCGGGCGATGGTGGCCGGCGCGGAGTGTGGGCCTTGGGCTGCAGACACGGGCGCGTCCCCTTTTGATACTCAACAATGGTTGGCGCGAGCGCCGAACCGGGTTCTATTGGCTGCATATGGGCTGTCGACGGCGGCCGCCCCAGGCGCCATAGAATTTTCATTTTGACCAAGTGTTGTGAACGCCCCATTAAACTGGTCGTTCCACTTGTACGCGTTGATCGCCGGCGTCATCGCCGCGCCAAATTGGGACACGCTCGCCGACCCCGCGGCGCAATCCCCAAAGGAGAGTAGTTTTGACACGGAACATGGCGCGCATTCTGATCCGGCTGCGGCGTCTGCGCCGCCGGCTCAAGGGCGCCAAGGACGTGGCCGTGTGGCTCTTCGCGGTGATGATCGGCGCGGCCAGCGCCTACGGCATTATCGGCTTTATGGCGGCGATCAGCTTCGTCTCCGGCTTCGCCTTTGGCGAGTCCGAGCGCATGATCGTCAGCGCCGCCTCGCATCTTGGCCCGATCCGCGCATGGGCCGCGCCCCTGGTGGGCGGCTTCGCCGTCGCCGGGGCTCTGTATCTGTTCCAAAAGGTGGGGTGGTTGCAGG
The DNA here is from genome assembly GCA_964461925.1 of uncultured Caulobacterales bacterium. Lineage (GTDB taxonomy): Bacteria > Pseudomonadota > Alphaproteobacteria > Caulobacterales > Parvularculaceae > MED-G105. The sequence goes on from CAYWWL010000393.1 coordinate 2,277, forward strand.
AAGGTCGAGCCCAGGGCATC
>CAYWWL010000394.1:0-2295 GCA_964461925.1 uncultured Caulobacterales bacterium
ATAGTAGTCGCAGCCGCCCGCCGCCAAACACGCTTCCCATTCATCCCATGTGATCTCATAGGTTGAGACGGCGAAGCGGCGAACGACGATCTCGCGTTGCGGAAATTCGTCGGCATTGGCGTCTTCGTCGTCTTCGAGCGACCCCATAAGAAAGCGCCCGCCGGGAATAATCGTCATCATCGGACATTGTGACGATCGCGGCGCGCAGTCTTGAAATTGAGCGCCTGGCGGCGCCGCCGCCAGCGCGTCCGCGGCGGCGATGAAATCCGCATTGTTTCGTGTCGCTTGCGACTGCAGCCATCCGGCGCGCACGTCCTTCATGACAGCGAATGAAAACATCGCGAATCCGGCGATCAGCGGCAGCGAGAGGATTGCGCCGACCATGGCGCCGATGCGCAGCCACGCGGCGGACTGACAGGCCTCGACATAAGCGCTTTCCGCTGCGCCAATCTGATCTTGATACCGGGGCGAAGACCGCAGCTGTACGAGCGCCTTCAGTCTGTGTCCTGAATGGCTAGCGTAACTGCGCCTCTGGCCATTGCGCTCCCAGTCCGCCGTGGCTATTTCCAGACCGCGAAGGGCCTCTAGCCGGGTGCGTTCCGGCTCGAGCCAGGAGGCGAGGCGCGGCCATTCACGGAATATGGCTTCATGGGCGACTTCCACCGTGCCGGCGTCGCCTTTCTTGACGACTAGGCGCCAACGGTCGAAACGATCGAGCAAGGCCTGTTGGTCGCCGTCGAATTCGCGCCATTGGGCGACCCGCCGAATGACGCCGCCTTCGTCGTTCAAGTCGGCCAATGGCGGGACGAATGTCCGCGCGCCGAGGTCCGCTTGTTCACGGTCTGGCCCAGTACTGAGCGCTGCGCCACGAAGATCGGTCGGTTCAATGCCTTGTAGGGCGCGTTCGGCGGCGTCCTCTATGATCCCGGCGAGCCCACCCATGGCCGCATAATCGCTTTGATCGATTTGGCCTTTGGCGGAGAACTGATCCCACAGACGCTGCGTCGCGAACGCCAAGAGCGGCAGCGCATCTTTGCCGGGCGCGTCCTCCATCAATTGCTCGACAAGCGCGGGATCCAGCGCCACGCGATATCGGTCTGCCGGGCGTTTTAGAACGTCGGCGAACTTAAACGGCGGCATGGTGCGTAGGTCGTATCCACGCGCCTCAAGACCATTGAGCCGACGATGGGCTTGGACCTCGGCGAAATTGTCAGTGCGCAAAGTCAATATCAGCTGCCACGACTCGCTCGCGCGCGTCATCGCCCTGAAATAGTCCGTGAGGACGTCGCCGCTCAGGCCCTCCGAACGAGTGAGTTCTTCGGCCTGGTCGACGCTGACGAGTATTTTCGCTTGCGGACGGTTCGCCGCCGCCCGCAGCCGTTCAATCCATTTCGCGAGCTCGTCGCCTAAGGCGTCAGCTCGCCAGGCGTCCTCTAGCCGCTGTCTGACGTCTCCATAGGCCTCGCTTTGCTGATAATCTTCTAGGGTCTTGGTGATCGCTTCGGCGAAATTCAGCAATGGATCGGGACCGGGCCGAAATGCGCGCAACGGAATCCAGGAACCGGCCTCTCGACGCAATCTGGGGATCACGCCCGCTCTTAGCAGCGACGATTTGCCGGCGCCGGACGCGCCGAGTATCATCAGTATCCGTTGGTCATTCGCGGCGCGCATCGCCCGAATTTCCTCCAACATCTCTGCGATCTCGCGCGAACGACCAAAGAAGACGGCTGCGTCGGCGTCGTCGTCGCCAAATGCGGACAGTCCTGGAAACGGCGAGGGACGGCGAGCGGCGTCGATGTCGAACGAGTTCGGGTCTAGACCGACGGTGGACATTGCGCCGGCGGATCGCAATCCTTGATGCAGCAGCCCAATCTGGTCGTCATCCCTGCGGAAATCCAGACGGCCCGCATCGGTGAGAAATGGGCGGAGATTGAGCCCTTGGCTTTCCGAACGCAGGCGACGCAGCCAAACGTGCGAAGTCTCGGGCAAGGCGTTTTCGTCTTCAATCAGATAGAGGGGCGCGATATATTTGCCCATATACCAGGCGGCGCGAAACTCGCTGGTGCATTCCGGCGACGCCAACCATTGCTCCGTCACAAGACAAATGACGACGCGACACGCGCCCGTCGACGCGCGCAGCGCGTCAGCCCAACTTTCGCCGGTCTTGATCGATGAATGGTCGATGAAAAAATCGTCGAAGCCGTTCGCCTTGAGCCATTCCCCCAAATCGGAGGCAATCTCGTCGTCATGGTGAGAATGACTAATGAAGATCGTCGCCAAGCGCGGCCTCGATAG
>CAYWWL010000395.1:0-2289 GCA_964461925.1 uncultured Caulobacterales bacterium
CGGCCGGGGTGCTCGAGCGCGCCGGGATCAAGATCCCGTTCTTCGCCTGCTGCGCCCATGACAGCGGCAAACGGCCCGAGGAAGCGCCGCCGCACATGCTGATCGCCATGGGCGTTTCGGCGTTCTTATGCATCGCCATCGGCCTGTTCCCCGGACCGCTCTACGCGATCATGCCGGATCCCGAAGCGCTCAAGGATTACCATCCGTATAGCGCCTATCATATCGTCGAGCAGCTGCAATTGCTGGTCTGGGCGGTGATCGCTTTCGGCGTCCTGTTGATCCTGAAATGGTATCCGGCGGAAGTGCCGTCGGACAATCTCGACAGCGATTGGCTATACCGGATTCCCGGCCGCAATCTTCTGTTCTGGGCGGCGGCGGCGACCCGCAGCGTCTGGGACCTGGCTTGGCTGGTGATGCGCGGTCGGGTGATGGACGCGGCCCGGCGGGTCTACACGGTGCACGGGCCGGAAGGCCAGCTCGCCCGGGCCTGGCCGATCGGCTTTATGGCGCTGGCGGTGGCGGCGATGCTCGCCTTCAGTCTAGTGTTCGCGCTCTTGTCATAAACTATAGTCAAAGCGTTTATTTGCGCATTTGAATTTTTCACCGCCGCTGGTTTTCGAAATTTATCGAACAGGGCGCTACTTGTTTTATGCTGTCTCCCGGCGTCCGCATGGTGCGGGCCGCCGCGCCGCTGCAAGGGCGGCGTTGACGAGGACGAGGAGACGGTAAAATGACCGAAGGGCGGCACCCCCTAACCACCGGCACGCTCTACCGGCGGCGCGTCGCCATGGCGGCGCTCGAAGTGATGGCGCAATCCTACAATGTGCCTTTGGCCCAGTTGACCATGGCCGGCCGACAACGGGCGAGCGTCGCGTTCGCGCGGCAAATGGCCATGTATCTGTGTCACGTGGTGGGCGGACTATCCATGCGTGAAGTTTCAGTCGAGTTCGGGCGCGAGCGCTCGACGGTGAGCCACGCCTGCCACGCCATCGAAGATCGTCGCGACGGCGAGAAGTTCGAGACCCAGGCCCAGGCCATGGAGGCGGCGATGCGGGCCCAGATCGCGCGCATCCATCGCGACCTGGTGGCCGCGGCGAAGCGTCGGCGCCGGGGCGAGGGCAAATCCTTCGACGGACCAGGATTCAAGGAGCGCGGGCGCGCGTTCCTGCACTTCCTGACCGATTGACGGGCGACAAGGTCGATGGCGGCGGCGCGGAGTCGGCGCGAAAGCGGCTTAAACGGCGGCGGTTTCGGCGGCGATGGCGTTGATCTTCGCGGCCATGGCGGCGAGGCCGTTGGAGCGTTGCGGCGTGATATGGCCGTCGAGGTCGAGGGCTTTCAAGGCTTCAGCGGCGTCGAGGGCGACGATCTCCGCTGCGGTCTTGCCGCTGTAAAGCGCGATCAGCACCGCCACCAGGCCCTTGACGATATGCGCGTCTGAATCGCCTCTGAAGGTGATCGTCGCCGCCCCGCCGGCGCCGGCGATGTCGGGCGCCAGCCACACCTGGCTGGCGCAGCCCTTGACCTTGTGCGCCTCGTCCCGGCGCTCCTCCGGGTACGCCTCGAGGGCGCGGCCGAGATCGATCAGGTATTTGTAGCGATCGTCCCAATCGTCGAGAAAGTCGAAGTCGGCGATGATGTCGTCGAAATTTGCCATGCCGGACAAATAGGTCCCGCCGCGGCGGAAAGCAATGCGCCAAAACGCCGGGGGCGGGGACGCGCGCCCGCGTCGCCCGCGCGCAAACCCATCTCCCCCTAACGCATCGTCCCTTAGGACGTCTTCGTGGTCAGGTTGAGGCCCACGGCGCCGATCAGGATCAGCGCGATAAAGACGTATTGCAGGGCCGCCAGGCGCTGCTCGAAGACCATCAGTCCGATGACGGTGATGGCGACGATGCCGGCGCCGGACCAGATGGCATAGGCCACGCCCACGGGAATGACCTTGATCGCCGGGGCGAGGAACCAGAACGAGACCGAATAGGCGGCGATCGCGGCGATGCCGAGGGCGGGCTTTTCAAACCCGTCGGATAATTTCAACAGCGTCGTGCCGCTCACCTCAAAGCCGATGGCGGCGAGCAAATAAATCCAAGCGGTCAATGATCCCTCCAAAACCGATGCGGCGTCAGCATACGCGTGTTGGCGGCGGGAAGGGAGAGACCTTGGCGGGCATGATGGCGCGTGCGATGGCGCGCGACTATCGACCGATCGCGCCTCCGCCGATCGCAACTGACCACTTGCCGAGTAATGCCCGCGGACGCCGGCGCGGCCATCGCCTGACGCGCGGCGACG
>CAYWWL010000396.1:0-531 GCA_964461925.1 uncultured Caulobacterales bacterium
GCATCGCAATGATCGGGCTTGGCAATATGGGCGGTCCGATGGCGGCGAACCTGGCAAAAGGCGGGTTCGACGTCCACGTATTCGATCTGTCGGCGGCGGCATTGGAGAAGGCCGCCGCGGCGGGGTGCACGCCGGCCGGAACGGTGGCCGACGCGGTCGCCGAGGCGGACGCCGTCGTCACCATGTTGCCGGCGGGCGCCCATGTGCACGCGGTTTATGGCGGCGACGACGGCGTCGTCGCCAACGCCAAGCAAGGCGCTTTGTTCATTGATTCCTCCACCATCGACGTTGACAGCGCCCGCGCCGTCGCCGCCAAAGCGGCGGCGCAGGGCTTCGCCATGGTCGACGCGCCGGTCTCTGGCGGGGTCGCCGCGGCGACCGCGGGCACGCTGACCTTTATGGTCGGCGGCGAGGCGGCGGCGTTCGAGCGGGCGCGCCCGGCGTTGGAGAAAATGGGCAAGAACATTTTTCACGCCGGCGCGGCCGGCAACGGCCAAGCGGCGAAGATCGCCAATAATATGCTGCTTGGCG
>CAYWWL010000396.1:541-2287 GCA_964461925.1 uncultured Caulobacterales bacterium
CCATGATCGCCACCTGCGAAGCGTTCAACCTCGCAGAGAAGCTCGGCCTCGACGCGCAGACGTTCTACGACATCTCGTCGACGGCGTCGGGCCAGTCCTGGTCGATGACGAGCTATTGCCCGGCGCCGGGGCCGGTGCCGAACGCGCCGTCGAATCGCGACTATCAGCCGGGCTTCGCGGCGGCGATGATGCTTAAAGACATGCGCTTGGCGCAAGAAGCGGCCCATGGCGCGAAAGCTTCGACCCCGCTCGGCGCCCAAGCCGAAGCGCTCTACGCCTTGATGGAGGCGGCGGGCAAAGACGATCTCGATTTCTCTGGCGTGATGAAACTGATCAAAGGCCAGCTCTAGACTCAGTTCTGGACCCAGCTCTGGACCAAATTGCGCCGGCCGCGTTTGAGGGCGAAAAAAAAGGCCCGGTCGAAACCGGGCCTTGAAAGTCGCCTGACGCGAGGTCTCAGGAAGGGTTAGTGCGCGCCTGCGCCGCTGGCGTCGTCGATCGAGCGACGCTCTTTGCTGGCTTCGACGCAGAGCTCGATTTTCGAGCGAAGGCGGGCGACTTCGACCGGCTTCTGCAGGAAGTCGGTGACGCCGGCGGTGTGCATCGCCACTTCATCAGCCTGCAGATCGCCTGCCGTCAGCGCGAGGATCGGCGTCGTCGCGTTGTTCGGGCATTTGGCGCGGATCCGACGGGTCGCTTCGTAACCGTTGAGGACCGGCATCTGCATGTCCATCAGAATGGCGCAGTACTTGTTGTCGCCGGCCATCTCCACGGCCTCGGCTCCGTTGACGGCGGTGTCGACAACGATTTCCATGTTCGACAGGATCGTCGCCACCAGTTTGCGGTTGGCTTCGTTGTCGTCGACCACCAGGACACGGCCGCTGAGGGACGGTCTGGCGAAGCTGACGACGTTCGACGCTGCTGCTGCGGCCGGCGCATAGGCGGCGTCTTCGGCTTGCTCGGCCTCGACGCCAGCGACTTGGTCGCGCAGTTCGGAGAACACGGTTTTCTCCGTGATCGGCTGATCGATGCGGCCGTCGAAGCCCATGATCCGGTAGTTTTCCTTCGCGTCGGCGTCGGCGCTCGACAGGAGCATGCGAGCCTCCGGCGCCAAGCCGTTGCGATCGATCCGGCGGAGCAGTTCGCTCGGGCTTGCGTCGGCGATGTCGGCGCTGACGATCACCGCGTCGACGGCGACGCCGTCTTCACGCAGCTGGATCAAGCGGTCGATGGCGGATTCGGCGCTGTCGGTCATGATCGGGCTGGCGTTCATGGCTGGCAACATCAGGCCGAAGACCTGCTGGTTGACCCGCACTGGCTCGACGACGACCACTTTGGCCGTGGTCTCCAGACGGCGCGCGTCGCTGGCCGGCAGAGAGATGACCTCCGCTTCGGCTTCCAATGGCGCGACGAACCAGAACTCGCTGCCTTCGCCCGCCGTGGAGTTGACGCCGATTTCGCCGCCCATGGCCGAGACGATCTCTTTGCAGATGGCGAGGCCGAGGCCGGTGCCGCCGAAGCGGCGGCTTGGCGAGCCGTCGCCTTGCGAGAAACGCTCGAACAAGAGGTCCAGCTTGTCGGACGGGATGCCGACGCCGGTGTCGACCACCGAGAACTTGATGTCGTCGTCGCTGGCGCCGCGGGTGGCGACGATGGCGACCGAACCGGTCTCGGTGAACTTGATGGCGTTGCCGACGAGGTTGATCAAGACCTGACGCAGACGATCATTGTCGCCATTGACATGGG
>CAYWWL010000397.1:0-2258 GCA_964461925.1 uncultured Caulobacterales bacterium
GCCTGAGCCAAAGTCAGGGTCCGGATAATCATCGGTGATGATTGGGATATAGCGATCCGCCAGCGGCAGCAGGCATTTCTTGCCGACGATCGGCGCATAGCGTTTGTCGGACGGATGAACGGCCACGGCGCCGTCGCCGAGCATGGTCTCCGGCCGCGTCGTCGCGATGCTGATATAATCGCGGGTCTCCCATTCGGTCGGCTCGCCGTCTTCGTCGAACGCGATCGGGAACTCGTATGTCTCGCCGTTCTCCAAGGGATATTTGAAATGCCAGAAATGGCCGTCGACTTCCTTATTCTCGACTTCGAGATCTGAGATCGCCGTTTCGAATTTCGGGTCCCAATTGACGAGGCGTTTGTCGCGGTAAATCAGCCCTTCTTTGTAGAGCTGCACGAAGACTTTGAGCACCGCTGCGGACAGCCCCTCGTCCATGGTGAAGCGCTCGCGCGACCAATCGCAGGAGGCGCCGAGACGGCGCAGCTGGTTGAAGATCTGCCCGCCGGATTCCTCTTTCCACTGCCAAACCCGCTCGATGAAAGCCTCGCGCCCCATGGAGCGTCGGTCCTGATTGCCGTCGGCGGCGAGCTGCCGCTCGACCACCATCTGAGTCGCGATTCCGGCATGGTCCATGCCCGGCTGCCACAGCACCGACTTGCCGCGCATCCGCTCGAACCGGCACAGGGCGTCTTGCAGCGTATTGTTGAGCGCATGCCCCATATGCAATGAGCCCGTCACGTTGGGCGGGGGAATTACAATCGTAAAAGCGTCTTCCGCGTCGGACGGCTTGAACGCGCCTGACGTCTCCCAGGCTTCATAAATGCGCGCTTCGACGGCGGCGGGATCATAATTCTTCTCGAGCATTGACGCAGCTTTCAGGGGGTTTCTTCAGCGATCATCGGGTTATACCGAAATCCGATCTTGGGCCAAGTGGGCAAGGTGCGGCGTTCCGAGGCCGTCGCGGCGCAAAAAAAAGCGGCGCCCGAAGGCGCCGCATCGTTTCTCGTCATGGCCGTCGGCCTTACCGTGCGCGGCGCGCGATCCGTTGAACCTCGTCTTGGACTTTCTCTTCGACGATCGCCGGCAGATTCTGGTCGAGCCATTCCTTGATCAGCGGACGCAGAAGGCTAGTGACGACGTCTTCAAGGGTTTTCTCGCCTTCGCCGGATATCCGAATCGATTGGCTAAGAGACCGAAACGCCTCGGACGCGACTGTCGCGGACGTCTCGTCGACGATATCGTCGGCGACGGTGGCGGTTAAGCTCATCTGATTCAATTCCTCCCCTGTCGTATCAGTCGTCTCATAGCCGCCGGCGCTGGCGTCGACGTCAAAATTTTCGACTTCGTCCTGCAGGCTCACCGGCCGCAGCTGGGCCAGCGCTTCTTCGACAGCGTCGGATTCATGCGCGGCGTCGATCGCCCCTTCACTATAGGTCGGGCGTTCGTCGGCCGCAGGCGAGAGCGCTTCGGTCGGCTGCGTCGTCTGGGTCACGTCGACGGCGGGCGTCGCCTCGGCCATGGCGTCGTCCGCCTGGGCGACGTCTTCGTCGTCTTCGGAAATGATCCGCCGGATTGAGGCGAGGATCTCTTCCATGCTTGGTTCTGGCTGTGGGCTGGTCATGGGATTCCCCAATGCAATTACACGTTAGCTTGTCCGCCGCTTCGCCCCCGTAATCAACCCTCTAAGGCCACATCTTGGGCGCGCTTCAACCAAGAATTGTCACTCCTGCGGGGACTGTGCGTCGTCGAATCCAAGCGCCGCTGGGGTGAGCAAGCCGATATTCGCCAAGAGGGTAAAGGTCGCTACGCGGGCGTCCCGTTGGGCGTTGGCGACTGCGACGGCCGAATTCAATAATTCCTGTTCGGCGTTGAGCACGTCCAACGTGGTTCGGGTGCCGAATTCCGCTTCCCGACGAACCCCTTCGAGGGCCAGCGTATTGGCCTCGCGCTGGGCCTCGGCGGAGCGGATATTAGAGTTCGCCGCGAACAATTGCTCCCACGCCGATGCGACGGCGGTCTCCGCCCGCCGTTCGGACTCCTCCACCCGGCGACGATCGGCGTCGTTCAATGCGCGCGCCTCTTTCACTCGCGACAAGTTCAAGCCGCCTTGGAAAATCGGCACCGACGCCGTTAGGCCGTATACGAATTCCTCGCTGTCGAGAACGCTGACGCTTGGCTCGTCCGCATAGCGATAGGTCGACGACAAGGAAATTTGCGGCGCGAAAGCGCTTTTGGCGATGGCGATATTCTTGCGCGACGCC
>CAYWWL010000398.1:0-252 GCA_964461925.1 uncultured Caulobacterales bacterium
CCGCCGCGGTGTCGGTTGTGAAATAGGGATTGCCGGTGCCAGCCGCGAAAATCACGATCCGGCCCTTTTCCATATGGCGCACTGCGCGGCGCCGGATATAGGGCTCGCAGATCGCCGTCATTTCGATCGCCGACATCACGCGGGTGAACAGGCCCGACTGCTCTAGCGCGTTCTGCAACGCCAGAGCGTTCATCACCGTGGCGAGCATCCCCATATAGTCAGCGCTGGCGCGTTCCATGCCATTGCTGGCTT
>CAYWWL010000398.1:262-2258 GCA_964461925.1 uncultured Caulobacterales bacterium
GCCGACGCCGCGGACGCTATTGCCGCCGCCGACCCCCAAGCAAATCTCGACCCCGAGCGCCTTGGCTTCGGCTATTTCCTCGGCGATCCGTTGGACGGTGTTCGTATCGATGCCATAGGCACCGTCGCCCATCAGAGCCTCGCCGGACACTTTCAGCAAGACGCGTTTGTATTTCAACGCCGACGAGGCAAGAGGCTGCGCTTCATTCGCCTGACTCATGGTCGCTATCTCCTCATTCCATCGCTTGTTCGCCGACCGATCTGCGCCCTACAGATCAGCGGCGTTCGACTCACGCCGACGCCACCGACGCGTTCCCTTATCGCGCCCGGGCCGCAACGCCAAGCGCCGTTTGCGTCAAGTGCGTCGGAGTCGCACTGGAAACGCAAGATATGCGTAAAAAAAGCGGGCGGCGGCCCCATTGGCCACAGCCCGCTTTGAGATTTCAATGCCTTGCGCCTAGGGACGCAAGGCCGATGGCCGCGCGACGCGCCTAGTCCTCGTCGTCCGACTTTTCAACGCCTTCGCCAAGCTCAAGACGGGCGAAGCCCGCGAAGGCCACCGGCGCGCCGACGTCTTTGCCGGCGTTTTCGATGACTTTCGACACTTTGGTCTCGCCGTCGATGACGAAAATTTGCTCAAGCAGCACAGATTCTTCGTAGAATTTGCGCAACCGGCCTTCGACCATCTTGCCGATGATTTCCTCCGGCTTGCCCGACGCCCGGGCTTGGTCGGCGAGAACCGACTTCTCACGCTCGAGAACTGCAGGGTCAAGGTCTTCGACTTTCGCCGCCAACGGCCGCGTCGCAGCGATGTGCATGGCGATCTGTTTGCCAAGAGCGCTTAGCTTGTCAGCGTCGCCTTCGGATTCCAAGCCGACGAGCACGCCGATCTTGCCAGCGCCGTCAGCGATCGGGCTGTGGATATAAGCAGCGACGACGCCATTATTGACGGCGATGCCGCCGGCGCGACGCAGAGTCATGTTCTCACCGATCTGGCCGACCATTTCCGCAACGTGATCTTCGACCGATTTGCCAGCGCCCGGGTATTCCGCGCTGCGCACCGCTTCCACGGAACCGTCGGTGCCAAGGGCGGTTTGGGCGATTTCGCCGACCATTTTCTGGAACACTTCGTTACGCGCGACAAAGTCGGTTTCGGAGTTCACTTCGACCAACACGGCTTTCTTGCCGTCCTCGGCGCGCGCGAATGAGACCAGACCTTCGGACGCGGTGCGGCCGGATTTTTTCGCCGCTTTCGCAAAGCCTTTTTTGCGCAGCCAATCGACCGCAGCATCGACGTCGCCATCGGTTTCTTTCAACGCCGCTTTGCAATCCATCATGCCGGCGCCGGTCATTTCGCGAAGTTGCTTCACCACTTGGGCGGTGATCTGAGCCATCTCTAAAGTCTCCTTAACGGTTAAGCCGGCGCCCCTTTCCGAGCGCCGGTTGCATCTCACCGAACGCCGGCGTTCAACGGCCAGCGTCGGAATTTTAAGTCAATGATCGAAACAGTCCCGGGCTTTGGGTTTTTTCCAGGTGTAAAAGCGCCCTAGCCCGGCAAAGTCAATGCGAGAGTTACGCGCCTGCTGCGGCTTCGCCTGAAGCGTCATCCGCAGCGTCGGCTGGCGCCGCTGCTGCTGCGGCGTCTTCCGCTGCCTGATCATCCGCTTCCGCGACAGCCGCTTCAACCGGCGCTTCTTCCATCGCGCCGAGGTCGACGCCAAGCGACGCCTGGCTGGCGGAAATCCCGTCGATGACGGCGTCGGCGACCAGATTGCAGTAAAGCGAAATCGCCCGAGACGCGTCGTCATTGCCAGGAATGACGATGTCGATCCCTTCTGGGCTGCAATTGGTGTCGACCACGGCGATGACCGGGATGCCGAGCTTGTTGGCTTCCTTCACGGCGATCGCTTCTTTTTTCACGTCGATCACGAAGATCAGGTCTGGCAGACCGCCAAGATCGCGGATTCCGCCAAGAGAAGCGTCGAGCTTTTCTTTCT
>CAYWWL010000399.1:0-2257 GCA_964461925.1 uncultured Caulobacterales bacterium
GTCGCCCACGGTGCGGGCGCGACGGTCGCCGAACAGGCTCTCCGGACCGGAGCGCCAGAGCGAACCGTGGCCGGACAGTTCCGGCGGCGGTGGCGGCGCGGCGTAAGCAGCGGCGAGCGCGGCGTCCATATTGCGATCCTGCGGGATCGTCTGGCGCGGCTCGCCCGGCGAGGTCATGCTCGGGCCCTTGCCGACATGGTCGAGCCGGGTCGAGCAGCCGCCGAGGGCGACGCCCAAAGCGCAAAGACTAAGCAGCGTGCGAGCGACCGTCATGATCCCACCTCGACATAATTGGCGTCTGCGATCCGCGCGGTGACGGTCTGACGCGATCCTAAATTCATCACTCGGACGAACTCGCCCTTGCCGCCCTCTTCCAAAGCGCGACCCTCAGTGCGAATCCGCAGGCCGCCGGCGTTGTACTCCATCTGCACGATGGCGTTGCGCTTGACCAAGAGCGGCGAGCGCAGGCTGGCGGGAAGGATTTTGTGGCCCTTATAGTAATTCCGGCGGGCCTCCAGGCCGATCCAATCCTCCGGGGCCTGGCCAAGACCGTCGGCGGTCGTCGCGTCTTCCGCCGCGATGATCTCCCCGCGCATAATATGGCGGGTTGCGAAATAATCTTCCGCGAACGCCGGCGTCGCACAGACGACGGCCATGATGACGGCGGACACTGAATTCTTCATGCGCGCTCACCTTTCTGCTATCGGACTTGGACCGCGGCGCTCAACATTTGGTCGACCGCGGAGATGACTTTGGAGTTCAGTTCGTAGCCGCGCTGGGCTTCGATCAGGTCGGCCATTTCGGAGACCACGTCGACGGTGGATTCCTCGACGAAGCCTTGGCGGAACGAGCCGCGACCGTCTTCGCCGGCGATCCCGACGATCGGATTGCCGGACGCCGCGGTCTCTTTGAACAGATTGCCGCCAATCGCTTGCAGGCCCTTCTGGTTGGCGAACGTCGCCAGGGTGATCGAGCCGAGCAGCTGGCCGTCGGTTTGATCGTCGAAGAAGGCGTAGACCTCGCCATTGGCGTTGATCGTCACTTGGCGGGCGTCTTCGGGAATGGTGATGCCGTCGGTCAATTGATAGCCGACGGAGTTGACCACCAGGCCTTCGGCGGAGCGCTTCAGCGTGCCGTCGCGGGTGTAGGCGGTCTCGCCGTTCGGCAATTCAAACTGTAAAAAGCCCTGGCCTTCGATCGCCACGTCCAGGGCGCCGGCGGATTCGCGCACCGCGCCTTGGGAGAATTCCGGGGCCACCGAAGCGACTTGCACGCCGAGGCCCATCTGCACGCCCGTGGGCAGAACCGTACCGGACACCGACGAAATTGCGCCGGCGGGCTTCAATTGCTGATAGTGAATGTCGGCGAACTCCGCGCGCCGCGGCGCATAGCCGGCGGTGCTCATGTTCGCGAGGTTGTTCGAGATCACTTCCACCCGGGTCTGCTGGGCGTCCATGCCTGTCGCTGCTATCTTCAATGCACGCATATTAAATGCTCCTTATGCCCGGGCCTACTGGCTCGGTCGGCTGAAAGCGTCGACCATTTTCGACAAACGGTCGGCCTCCCCGTCCAAAAATCTCTTGCCGGCTTCATAGGCCCGCTGCACTTCGATCAATCGGGCGAACTCGCCCATGGCGTTGACGTTGGATTCCTCAAGCGCGCCTTGAATGATCGAAAAATCTTCCGTTGCCTGATAGCCTTCCTCGGCGCGGAACAGATTGTCGCCTTCGCGCACCAGGCCGATCGGCGACGTGGTCACCACGGCGACCTGGCCGATCGCCGCGCCGTCGGCTTCGATGGAGCCGTCGCGGGTTACGGTGATCGACTGCGTGCCCGGCGGAATGCCGATTGGAGACTCGCCAAGATCCAACAGACGCCGGCCCTTCGGATCGACGATCTCGCCGTTTTCATTAAGGGAGAAGCCGCCGGCCCGGCTGAGCCGCGGTCCTTCCGGGGTTTCAATCAAGAAGAAGCCTTCGCCCTCAATGGCGAGATCGAGAGGGTCTTCGGTTTGGGTCAAGGCGCCTTGGCTGAAATCCACCAACCGCGTGTCGGCGCGGGTCATGGAGACGCTGTCCCCGGTCGACAGGGCTTTGACGTATTCGGAAAACACCACGCCTTCCCGGCGGAAACCCATGGTGTCGGCGTTGGCGATATTGTTCGCGATCGTGTCCAGGTCTTTCATCAGACCGGCCTGCCGAGCGCTGGCTGTGCCAATCAATATGTCTGGGACGGCAGCACCGGCGATTGGAGCGAT
>CAYWWL010000400.1:0-2254 GCA_964461925.1 uncultured Caulobacterales bacterium
TTTCCTCTGGCTCAACGGGAAAGATCTACGCCCAGATCGTCAACGGCGCGCCGGTGGACGTGTTCCTTGCAGCGGACCAGGCGCGCCCAGCGCTGCTTGCCGCGGACGGTCTCGCCGCGGCGCGCCTAACCTACGCCAAGGGCGTTCTCGCTTTGTGGGATCCAACCGGGGCCGCCGTCGGTCCGGCGCGTTTGCGCGACGGCGCCATCAGGCGTCTCGCCATGGCCAATCCCCGCCTCGCCCCTTATGGGGTCGCCGCCCAAGCGACCCTCGCCCATTATGGCGTCGATCAAGATTTCCGCGGGCGTGTTGCGATCGGGGAGAATGTCGGCCAGGCCTTCGCCTTCGCGCACACCAAGAACGCCGACCTCGGATTCGTCGCCTTATCGCAGATAATGAATCTGGCTGAGACGCCGCGCGGCGCATGGTGGACGCCGCCGATCGACGCTTACCCGCCGATCTTGCAAGACGCCGCGCTGCTCGCACGCGCCAAGGACAATGACGCGGCGCGCGCCTTCTTCGCGTTTTTAGAGAGCGATGAATGCCGTTCGATCATCCTACGCTCTGGATACGGATTAGAATAGGTGATTGACCTCACTCCCCTTTGGCTGACCCTACGGCTCGCCTTGATCGTGACCGTCATTCTGATGCTGATCGGCGCGCCCATCGCATGGTGGCTTTCGCAATCGACGTCGCGTCTAAAGCCGGCGTTTGAAGCGGTAATCGCCATGCCGCTGGTCCTGCCGCCGACGGTGCTGGGCTTCTATCTCCTCCTGATTATGAACCCGACGGCGCCGATCGGCGCGTTCTGGCTCAATCTCACCGGCGACACGCTAACATTTACGTTCGCCGGCTTGGTCGTCGCGTCGATCGTCTATTCGCTGCCGTTCGCGATCCAGCCCATGCAGGCGTCGTTTGAAAAAATCCCGCGCGCGACCATGGAGGCGGCGGCGAGCCTCGGCGCACGGCCGGTCGACGCGTTCTTCTCTGTCGCCGCGCCATTATCGGTTCGCGGCTTCGTCACCGCGGCCGTCTTGAGCTTCGCGCACACCCTCGGGGAGTTTGGCGTCGTCCTCATGGTCGGCGGCAATATCCCCGGCGAAACCCGCGTGGTGTCGATCGCCATTTATGAGAGCGTCGAGACGCTTCAATATCACGAGGCTCACGCCCTCGCCGCGATTCTGCTCGTCATCTCGTTCGCCGTATTACTATTCGTATACGCCTTTAATCATTACAGACCGCGCTATGGCGTATAAAAAGCTCGAATTCTCAATCGACCTCAAACGCAGCGACTTCGATCTGCAGGTATCGCAATCATTGCCGCTCGACGGGTACGTCGCCCTATTCGGACCCAGCGGCGCCGGCAAATCCACGCTCCTGCGTCTGCTCGCCGGATTCGAAAAACCAGACCGGGGGCGCATATCGTGCGACGGCGCGGTCTGGTTCGATTCTGAGACGAAGGCGTTCACGCCGCCGCACTTGCGACGCGTCGGCACCGTGTTTCAAGATGGCCGATTGTTCCCGCATCTCAATGTTGAGCAAAACTTACGGTTCGGCGAAACGCGCAGCGCCGAGCGCGGCGACCGCTTCGGTTTCGATCACATCGTCGAGACCTTCAACCTCGGCCCCAAACTCGCCCGTGACCCCGGCACGCTGTCGGGCGGGGAACGCCAAATCGTCGCCCTCGCGCGCACGTTGCTATGCCGTCCTGACCTGCTCTTGCTCGACGAACCGCTGTCAGCGATCGATCAGGCGCTGCGGGACGAGATCATCCCATACCTCGACGGTCTGCCAAAACGGTTCGGCCTACCCGCCATTTATGTCAGCCACAGCGCTGCCGAAATCATCCGGTTCGTGGATACGACGATGCTACTCGAGCGCGGCCGCGTCCTCGCCATGGGCCCCACTGTCGACGTGTTGAATGACTACGCCGCCAACAGAAAATCCAACGAGACTGAAGCCGGCGCCGTCATCCGAGGAACGATCGGCGAGCATCGGCTTTCGCACCGCCTCACCCGCATCGATCTCGATGCGGGCAACATCGAAATTTCATTGGCGCCGGAAAAGAAGATTGGCGATATCGTCACGCTGCAGATCGACCCGAGCAATGTTGCGATTTCCATCGGCGCGCACGACGGTTTGAGCATTCGAAACGCCTTGGCCGTGGAAATCGCCTCAATCGAGGCAGACCCGGAGTCGGCGTTCGCCATGGTTACACTGTCGGCGACAAACCTATGCTTGCGCGCTCGCATCA
>CAYWWL010000401.1:0-2254 GCA_964461925.1 uncultured Caulobacterales bacterium
AACGATGAACGCCGGCGCACTCGCCCGGGGTTTTTTCTTTGTCGCGAACGGCGCCATTGTGGGGCGCGGTCGCGCGTTTACCGATTATTACGCCGGGCGGCTATAATTCAGGCGTCCGGCGCCGCTCGCTTCGCCGGGTGCGGCGATAAGGCCTCAGCGCTCAGGCTAGATCGTTGACGAAAGAGGGACTGTTAGCTTGAAAATCACGTTCGTATTGCCGGAATTGCACACCACTGGCGGTAACCGCGTCGCGGCAATCTATGCTGAGAAATTGCAAGCGCGCGGCCACGACGTGACCATTCTCGCGCCTGACTTCGCGACGCCGAGCGTCAAAAACCGGATTATGTCCACGGTCAAAGGAGCCCCTCGGTTCAATCCCACGCGGGCTGCGTTTTTCGACGGTCTCAATGTGGTGACGACGCCGGGCGGGCGGCCGATCTTCACCGCCGACGCGCCCGACGCGGACGTCATTGTCGCGACCTGGTGGGAGACCGCATTCTGGGTTGCGGCGATGGATCCGTCGAAAGGCGCGAAGGCCTATTTCGTGCAACACCATGAAGTCCACGAGCATTTGCCTTGGTGGCTCTCGCGCGGCAGCTATCATCTGCCGCTGCGGAAAATCACCATTGCGAAATGGCTGGTCGAGACGATGGCCGAGGAATATGGCGACGACGACGTCGATCTCGTGCCCAATAGTGTCGACACCGATCAATTTCACGCCCCGCCGCGGGAAAAACAATCCGCGCCGACGGTGGGCCTTTTGTACTCCACCACGGCGTTCAAAGGGGTCGACGTCAGTCTTGAGGCGATCGCCCGTCTGACGGCCGAGCTGCCGGATCTGCAAGTGGTCGCGTTCGGCGCCAAGCCGGTTTCGAAGGATCTGCCATTGCCGCCTGGCGCACGGTATTTCCAGGCGCCGGCGCAAGACGAGATCCGCGATATTTACGCAGCGTGCGACGTGTGGCTGATGGCGAGCCGCTCGGAAGGATTTGGGCTGACGGCGTTCGAAGCCATGGCCTGCCGCTGCCCGGTCGTCTCCACCGCCGTGGGCGGACCGCGGGATTTCGTGAAGGACGGCGTCGAGGGATATTTGGCGTCGGTAGGCGACGTCGACGGCTTGGTCGCGGGCCTGCGCAACGTGCTGACGAGAACCCCGGCGCAATGGCGGGAAATGTCGGATGCGGCGTTCCGCTGCGCGACGAGCTATAGCTGGGACGACGCCGCCGACCTGTTCGAGGCGGCTTTGTCGCGGACCGCCGAATCGCGCGGCTAAGCGCAGTTTTCACACGATAGTGGCCCAATCCAACGCCCGCCGTTTCTCGCCCGCGACAGCGCTTGCTTGGGCGAGGCCAATAGGTTACACCCCGCGCCTTGTGTTGGCGTCAGGCGTTGATCCTGGCGCAGGAGCGCCTATTTGGCGTTGCAGGGGCCGGCCTTGTCGGCCAATCGCGGGAAAATCGACTTCATGATTACGGTAGTCCTCACCATTCACGTTCTAATCGTCCTCGCTTTGATCGGGGTCGTTTTGATCCAGCGCTCCGACGGCAGCGCCCTTGGACTTGGCGGCGGCGGCGGCGGCGGCGGTTTTATGAGCGGCGCTGGCGCGACGGACGCATTGACCCGCACCACCACGGTGCTCGCGGCGGCGTTCTTCCTGACCTCGTTCTTTTTGGCGAAATTCGCGGCCCCGCCGGAGACCACCCAGGATCTGATTGAAGAACTCACCGGCGAGACCGTGCGCGACCCAGGCGACCCGTTAAGCGCCGACGACCTCTTGCGCACCCTTGGCGGGTCCGACGCGAGCGACGCTGTCGAAGACGCCGCGGCCGATCTTGACGTCACCGCCCAGGAGATCATTGACGACGCGGGCGAGGCGGCGGAAGCCGTCGAGGACGCGGTGGAAGATGCGACCGCCGCGCCTGAGCCGACGGGAGACGACGACGGCCAATAGGTCCGACGCACCAGGGCGCAGCGACGTGGGTCGCTGCGCGCTGTCCCGAAGAAACCGGCGTGGCGCTTTAGGTCACGCCTTTTATTTTGTCTTGAGCGCAGAATCCGCCTTCCATAGGCCGACAAAGCGCGGTATTGCGAAGGCCCATGGCGCGGTACATTTTCATCACCGGCGGCGTGGTTTCCTCACTTGGAAAAGGCGTAGCGGCGGCGGCTCTTGGAGCCCTTTTGCAGGCGCGGGGCTATAAGGTCCGGCTGCGCAAGCTCGACCCTTATCTCAACGTCGATCCGGGAACCATGAGCC
>CAYWWL010000402.1:0-2238 GCA_964461925.1 uncultured Caulobacterales bacterium
TTGGACGCGCTCGCGATCGACTTGATCCAGCGCTTCGAAGATCCGGCGGTCGACCCGACCCTGTCGGCGGGAGACCCGGGTCTGTTCACCGACAATGGCGCGGCCTTGGCCGCCACGCCGACCGCGGGGGTCGCCGCGCGGATCGAAATCAACGCCGCGGTCGATCCGACCAATGGCGGGGCGGTCTGGCGCATGCGCGACGGCATCAACGCCGCGGCCGAAGGCGTCGCCGGCGACAGCGCCATCATCGCCTCGTTCGTCGACAGTCTACGCAGTCCTCGGACGATCAGCGCCGACGGGTTCATCGGCGAGTTCTCCGCCGTCGAAGCCGCCGCGGAATTGTCCTCAGTGCGTTCCTCCGAAGCGTTTCTGGCGGAATCCCGCGCGGTCACCTCCGAAGCGCGCACCGCCGGCCTGGTCGAAGCCGAGAAGGGGTTCTCCGGGGTCGACACCGACGCGGAGTTGCAAGCCTTGTTGCGTATTGAGCAGGCCTATCAGGCCAATGCGCGGGTGATCCAAGTGATCGACGACATGCTCAGCCGGCTATTGGAGATCTAAGTCATGAACGTATTTCCAGACGTCCTGAAATTCGGCGCTCTCAATGATCGCGGCGCGGAGATCCGCCGCGGCGTGTCCGAAGCCTATGAACAGCTCGCCACCGGCCGCAAAAGCCGCGAAAACATTATTCGCGACACCAATGGACGGCTCGGCGAAGCGCATTTGGCGCTGCGCGATCTGCAACGGATCGAGCAGAAGCAAACCTCATTCTCCCAAGGCCTTGGTCGCGCCTCGTTGATCGCCAATAGCCTCGATTTGATCGTCGAGACCGTCGGCGCGTTGCCGGAGGAAATTCAAGCCGCAAACGGCCGCGACGACGCCGAGGCGCTGCGCTTGCGCGCGGTGCAGGCGGAATCCAACCTAGAATCCGTGGTCAGCGCCCTGAATTTACAGCAAGGCCGGCGGTTTTTGTTCAGCGGCGACGCGGTCACCACCGCGCCGTTGCCGAGCGCTGAGGAGATCCTCACCGCGGTGGAGACCGCCATCGGCGCCGCAACCACGGCGGCCGACGTGGAGACCGCGCTCGACGCGTTCTTCGCCGACGGCGGCGACTTCGACACCACGCTTTACCAAGGCGGGGCGGGAACCGCCGCCGGGGTCGAGATCGCCGAGGGCGATATCGTCACGGTGGAGATCAAAGCCAATGACGCGGGGATCAAGGACATGATCCGCGGTCTCGCCTTGACGGCCTTGCTCGACGACGTGGCGCTCGCCGACGCGGCTGAAGACGACGCCTTAGTGGCGGACGCGGCGGCGGCCCTGGTCAGCGGGCTTGATTCGTCGGCAACCCTGGTGGCCAACGCCGGTCTCGCCGCCAATCGGATCGAGCTGGCCCAGTCGCAAATCGCGGCGCAGCAAAGCGTCCTGAGCGAAGCCTATAACGTCTATGCCGGGATCGACCCTTACGAGACCGCCACGCGGGCGCAGGAGTTAGAGATCCAGCTGCAGACGGTCTACAATGTCACCTCGCGTTTGGCGGGGCTCAGTTTCAACAACTTCCTACGGTAACGCCATGAATTTCAACGTCAGTAGAATGCGACGTGTCCTAGCCTTTGTCTTCTCCTTGATCATCGCCAGCGCCGCGGCGCCGGCGGCGGCCCAATCGGGGGTGCGGTTGAAAGACTTGGTCGACGTGGAAGGCGTGCGCGGCAACGACCTCGTCGGCTACGGCCTCGTGGTCGGCCTCGAAGGCACCGGCGACGGCGTGCGAAACTCACCTTATACGGAAGAAGCGCTGTCGAGCCTGTTGGAGCGCCTCGGCGTCAACGTCCAGGGCGAGGACTTTCGTCCGGCCAACGTCGCCGCGGTGATCGTCACCGGCACCTTGCCGGCCTTCGCCCGCACCGGCTCCACCATCGACGTCACCGTCTCGGCGATCGGCGACGCTTCTAGCCTGTCCGGCGGGACCTTGATCATGACCCCGTTGAACGCGGCCGACGGCAGCATTTACGCCGTCGCCCAGGGCTCGGTTCTGGCCAGCGGTTTTTCCGCAGAAGGCGAGGCGGCCTCGGTGACCAGCGGCGTGCCTACGGTCGGCGTGGTGCCCTCAGGGGCCCGGGTCGAACGCGAGATCGAATTTGATTTTCAGGCCATGGACACGATCCGTCTGGCCTTGCGGGCGCCGGACTTCACCACGGCGGCGCGAACCAATCGGAAGAGCGTCGTGTAGGGAAAGATGTA
>CAYWWL010000403.1:0-2232 GCA_964461925.1 uncultured Caulobacterales bacterium
ATTTTGGGGGAGATGGCCAAAGCACTCACCGAAGCGCGTGATGAAGTGGGCGAATTCGCACCGCGCATTGAAACCATGACCATCCCGGTCGACAAAATCCGTGAAGTGATTGGTCAAGGCGGCAAAGTGATCCGCGAGATCGTGGAAACCACCGGCGCTAAAGTCGACATCAACGACGAAGGCCTGATCAAGATCGCGTCTTCCGACAAAGAGAAGATCGAAGCGGCGTACAAATGGATCCATTCCATCGTCGCTGAGCCGGAAGTCGGCGAGATCTACAAAGGCAAAGTGGTCAAGATCATGGACTTCGGCGCCTTCGTGAACTTCTTCGGGGCCCGCGACGGTCTGGTGCACATTTCGCAACTGAGCACCGGTCGTCCGGAAAAAACCTCCGACGTGGTCTCCGAAGGCCAAGAAGTGTGGGTCAAGCTTCTCGGCTTCGACGATCGCGGCAAAGTCCGTCTGTCGATGAAAATCATCGATCAGGAGACCGGCAAGGAAATCGTCCAAGAAGACGCCTAGCCGACGCCGCAACCAATCGTTGCAAATCTGCATCAAGCCCCGCCTTCGCGCGGGGCTTTTTGTTCGCCCAGGTTTTGAATGACCGCCGGCGCATTGTACAATCGGCGCTCCCAAGGAGAGGAATTTCGTCATGGCCAACTCATCTTGGCGCGCCAGCGTCGCCGTCATCGCCCTATTTCTCGCAGGCTGCGGCGAGGACGCCGCGACCCCCGTCGAGACGACCGAGGCGACGCCTGCGGCCGTCGAAGAAACCCAGGCCGATCCGTCGCAGGAGTTTCTTGACATGGCGGCGCGGCATGCGGCGATGCTGCTGACGTCGTCGCCTGAACTCGCCACCGAATTGAACATCGGACCGGAGGTCGCAGGCGAGCTTTATCAGTACACGCTAGGATCATATGGGTTCCAAGCCCACCAGAACGCGCGCGCGATGAACGAGCAATTCATTCAGGAGCTGCGCAGCCATGATCGCGACGCGCTCACCGGCGTGGCGGCGACCACCTACGATATCCTCGAAACCGCCTATCGCACCGCCGCGCGGCGCAACCAGTTCGAATTCGGCGGCGCGACGCAGATCGGCGCCGGCCAGCCGAACTCCGGCAGCTCATGGGCGGTGTCGCCCTATTTTCTGACACAATTGACCGGCGTGCACATCTATCTGCCGTCAATGCTGCAGACCCAACATCGCCTTGCTGGACCAGCTGACGTCGACGCCTATCTGGCGCGCATGGAGGACTTCGGCCGGGCCTTCGACGAAACCATCGAAACCCTCGGCAACGACGCCGCCATCGGCGTCTCGCCGCCAAAATTCGTCGCCGAAGGGGTGTTAAGAAGCATCGAAGGGCTGACCGCCCCCGCACCTGCGAGCCATCCGATCGTCGTCCACTTGCTCGCCTATCTCAGCAAGTCGGAAGATTTCGACGACGCGCAGAAATCGGAGATTCGCGCTAAGGCCGTCGCCAGCGTCGAGAACACGATCTATCCCGCATACGGTCGACTGAAAGCCCAAGTTGAAGCCTTGCGCGATCAAGCTGGCGCCGGCGACGGCGTGTGGCGCCTCGGCGAACAAGGCGAAGCGTTCTATCAAATGGCCCTCGCCGCCTATGGCGGCCAAGGCAAATCCGCCGACGAGATCCACGAAATCGGTCTCGCCGAAGTGGCGCGAATCTCGGCCGAAATGGACGGTCTATTGCAGTCGATCGGCTTAGTCGAGGGAACGGTCGGCGAGCGCATTCAACAATTGTCGGCCCGCCCCGACAATACTTTCGCCAATACCGACGAAGGCCGGGAGGAGCTGTTGAGCTACCTTCGGGTCGCCGTGGACGACATTATGGCGGTGGCGCCAGATTGGTTTTCGACCATTCCAAGCCAACCGGTGGAAGTGCGCCGCATTCCCGTCTATGAGCAGGATTCCTCGCCAGGCGGTTATTACACCGCCGCATCCTTGGACGGCGAGCGCCCGGGCATTTACTGGATCAACCTAAAAGACACCGCCGACAATCCAAAGCACGGCTTGAAGACGCTGACCTATCATGAAGCGGTGCCGGGCCACCATTTTCAGATCTCGTTTTCCCGGGCGATCGAGGGCATGCCGATCCTGCGTAAGATTCTCAGCTATTCGGAATTCGAGGAAGGCTGGGCGCTGTATACCGAAGCCCTGGCGAAAGAGATGGGCATGTACGAGGGCGATCCGGAGGGAGACCTCGGCCGTCT
>CAYWWL010000404.1:0-2224 GCA_964461925.1 uncultured Caulobacterales bacterium
ACGGTCGGCGTGACGCTATTGAACCAGGCCCCGCTGGTGGAAGCCCTGCGCCTGGGCGAAGCCGGGGCGACGTCGCGGTCCTTCGCGCGCAATCTGGAGCAAGTGCGCCGGGAAGTGCGCGGCGGCGCGCCGCTCGACGACGCGCTCATCAACGCCATGCCGGACTTCGACGACCTCGTGTACGACCTGATCAAGACGGGTCGAACATCCGGCAATCTTGGCGAAATGCTGGTCTTCGCCGCGACGCTCTACGAAGAGGAAAGCCAGGAGCGCGCCAAGAAAATCACTGCGCTGGCCGAGCCGATCGCTATTTCCGGCATCGCCGTTGTCGTCGGGGCGATCGTGGTCGGCATTGTTTTGGCGATGACCAGCATGTATGATACGAACCTGTTGGGTTAACCGTCCCGTCGGCGTTGTGTAAGGAATTTTGGGGGTTCGCGTGACGAAAAATCAGCATTCAAAACGAACGACTGGCGGCCGGAAGAACGGCGCGCGAGGCTTCTCGCTCATCGAACTATTGGTTGCGCTGACAATTATGGCGCTTTTAGTGTCCCTCGTCGGTCCGCGCCTGTTCACCCAGGTCGATAAATCCAAAATCCAGGCGGCGCGCGCCCAGGCGCGCACGTTAAAGATGTCGATCAACACGCTGCGTCTCGATATTGGCCGGTTCCCGACCGCCGAAGAAGGCCTCAGCCTACTGACCACGCCGCCGAGCGATCCGACCCTGTCGAGCAATTGGTTCGGTCCTTACCTCGACGGCGACCTGCCCCGCGATCCGTGGGGCAACGCCTTTGTCTATGTCCCGCCGAAGCGCGACGCTAATGGCCGCGTCACCAATCCGCAGATCATTTCCTACGGTTCGGACAATGCCCCGGGCGGCAGCAGCGGAATGGAGAAGGACATCGTCTTTTAGTCGCGTCATCGCCGGTTCGCGCCGCATCCGTCCTCGTCCAGTGACCGCGGGCGCCGCCCGCCGTCAGGCCGGGTTCGGCCTGCTCGACGTAATCGCCACGCTCGCCATCATGGCGATTATGATCGGCATCGCTGCGCCGAATGTCGCCAGGGTGATCGAATCCGTCCGCGCCAAAGCTGAAATGGACGAGCTTGAACGCAGCATTGCGCGCTTGAAACATCAGGCGTTCGTCGACCAAAGAGCGCTCTCCCTGCCAACGGCTTTTGGCGACGCCGCCGCGGCGCCCTTCGTCAACGCCTATGTCGACCAGGGATGGTCTTTCTCCGGCGGTCCGGTGGTGTTCTTTCCCACTGGCATGTGCAGCGAAGGAGAGATCGTCGCCACGTCGCCGCGCGAGCAGATCCGTCGCTTTTCCATCAAAGCGCCCGAATGCTCGCCGATCGATTCAACCACCAGGCGGCGCTGACACGCCCATACTACCTTCATTGAGTTCTTGCGCCGCGTCATGGCACGCGGATTGCTGCGCTTGCCCCTGGGATTTTTTTGCGCCAGATTGGCGCGCCGAACTACTAGGGAGGGAGAAATGCGCATTGCACTCGCCGCATTGCTCGCCAGTACGGGCGTCAACGCTCTGTCTTCGCAGACGGCCGACGCCGCGACCTTAGTCTTTAGAGACAGCATTATGGTCGAGGACGGCATTCCGTCAGGGGTCGCCAAGGACCAAACCGACGACTCGCTGTGGGTCGCCGTCGGCGACGGCGTCATCCATCTCGACGCCGCTGGAACCCTGATCGCGAAATACTCGACGCCGCGCACGCATTTCATTCACGGCATAACGCCGTTCGGCGATTTATTCCTGCTTGGCGGTCAACATGGGCTATCGCTCTTGTCCCCGACCGACGGCGCCATCGTTCCATTTCTTCCGAGTACAGATTTTGGCCGCATCGCCGGCGTGCACTTCGACGCCTTTTCGCAGACCATCGTCGTCACCGATCAATTCAGATCGGAGGTAAAGACCTATTCAATGTCCGGCGAGCTGATCTCGGTACGCAGAACACATGAGTATAGTTTTTTGTTCGACGACCCCGAGGGAATCGTCATCGACCCGGACAATGGCCACATGCTGGTGCTGGACGATCTCGGCGGAACCTCGTCGCTCTATGAACTCGCCCAAGACGGGACCTTGATCGATCGCATCGACCTGGTCGTTTTGTCCTCGCTGCAGACGCCGGAGCGGCGTCCCTATTTCGATCCGGAAGGCCTCGCCATCGACCCGACGACAGGCACGCTTTACGTCGCGTTCGCGAACGA
>CAYWWL010000405.1:0-2219 GCA_964461925.1 uncultured Caulobacterales bacterium
CAGCGGCCCTGACCGGGTCGCGCCTGACGCATTGGCCGCCGCCCAGGTGCCGGTGAAAGGCGAGGCTCTCGCCCACGCCACCCCGGACCCGGCGCCGCCCTGCGTGATCCGCGGCCCCGGCGCCTATATCTGTCCCAAGGCCGATGGCCGCACGGTGATCGGCGCAACGGAATGTCCCGGCGCTGCGGACATGACGCCTGACCCTGAGGCGGTCGACGCCTTACGCGCCCGGGCGCAAGCCATCTATCCGAGCCTGGCCCATGCCTCCGAAGCGTCGCGCTGGGCCGGGGTCCGCCCCGGCGTCGTCGACGGCGCCCCCATCCTCGGCTTTATCGACGGTCGCCGCCGTATCGCCGCCGCCCTCGGCCACTATCGCAATGGCGTTCTCCTCGCGCCGGCCACGGCGGCGGCGATCGCCGCGGCGCTGACCGAGGCGCCCCTTGGCGCGGCTGACCAAGCCGCTTTAGACGCGTTCAGCCCCCAGCGCTTCGCCGCTCCCCAATCAGCGTTAACGATGTCTTGAGACGGAAGTGGCATTTTTATCGGAACCTATGACCGATAGGAGGGAAACGAGATGGCGGCTCCGATCACCAATCTCGCAACGCCGTCAATCGGCGTTGCATCGGCGCTCAAGGGCGCAGCGGACAAGACCGGCGTAGATTTCGACTATCTGTACAATGTGGCGGTGCGCGAAAGCGGGCTCGACCCGAACGCCGCGGCGAAGACCTCCAGCGCGGCGGGGCTGTTTCAGTTTATCGAACAGACCTGGCTCGGCGCGGTGAAGCAATACGGCGCTGACCATGGCCTCGGCGCGGCGGCGGACGCGATCCGCCAGGACGCCAATGGCGGGTATCGGGTCGACGACCCGGCGCAGAAAAAAGCCATTCTCGCCGAACGGCTCGATCCGGCGAAGGCTTCCGGCCTCGCCGCTGAATTAGCGCTCGAGAACAAGACCGCCTTGAGCAAGTCCCTCGGCCGCGAGGTGAGCGCGCCGGAACTCTATGCGGCGCATTTCCTTGGCGCGAAGGGCGCGGCGAAACTCTTATCGGCGCCGGCCACGGCGACCGCGGCGGACCTGGCGCCGAGCGCGGCGAAAGCCAACCGGCCGGTATTCTACGACGGCGACCGGGCGAAGTCGGTGGCCGAAGTGGTGGCCGGATTTGAGCGCACCATTGGGGCCGCGGCGAAGGACGCCGGGGTTCGCGCCGACGTCGCCGCCAAGATCAGCGCCAAGTCGGGCATGGCCGAAATGGGCATGGTGAAAACCGGCCCTGATCGAGCGACCATGGCGGCGAAGATGGTGGTGCCGGCGGACTATATGGCCCAAGCGGTGTTCCAATCCTCCCTTGGCGCGAGCGCTCAGATGGCGGACGTCATGACTGACGCCAAAGCCGGCATGATCGGCGGGATGATGAGCGAGATGATGGGCGGCATGATGCGGGCCGGCGCCTTGCGGGATCCTGATGTCGCCGCCTATGGGCCGCAGCGCCCGATGGGCGACGGGTCGACCATGGCGCCGAGCGTTCGCGCCGCTGCCACCGACGCCCGCATTGATCGCGGCCCAAGCTTGCCGGCAGGCGGCGATCCGCGGGTGAAATTCAACTCTTTAATGGCGCGGGTCACCGAGGCGGGCGGTTCGCCTTTGGCCTTGGTGGTGCTGCAGGCCCTCGATCCGACGGTGTTCAATGACCGATAAGAAACGACGCGCGACGACGGGCCTTGACGGCTTCGTCAAAAAATTCTCGCTACGGCAGTTTTGGCATGATCAAGACGGCCTTATGGGTCTGCGCGGCGCACGGCGCGATGGCGATGCCGTCGGGCAGTCGAGTGGCGGCGTCGCCGCAAGCGGCGGAGAAGTCAGCCTCTCGGACCCCAAGCGCTTGCGTGAGATCGGCGCCCTTTAGGCTCGCCCCGGCGAAACTCGCGGCAGCCACGTCGGCCCCGGCGAAGGACGCCCCGTCGAGACGGGCGTTGCGAAAATCGACGCCGCGCAGATCGGCGTTGTCGAACACCGCGCCAAGGGCCGTGGCCCCGACGAATTTGCCGTAGACGGCGTAACTGTCTTCAAGCCGCGCGCCGGACAGAATGGCGCCGGAAAACGCCGCATTTGTCATATCGGCGCCGCGAAAGACGCCGCCTTCAAAGTCCGCCGCCCTGGCGCTGGCGCCGCGCAAGTCAGCGTCTTGAAAGTCCGGCGCGACGAGGGCCGCGGCGTTGAG
>CAYWWL010000406.1:0-2217 GCA_964461925.1 uncultured Caulobacterales bacterium
TCGGTCGGAAGGTTGAGCTCTAGGGCGCCGTCGCCGTCTGTCGCGTCTTCGACCGCGTCGGCGACGCTCGGCGCATTGTCTGCGACGGTGTTAATCTGTGGGCTGAGTTCAACTTGACCGTGGTCCTTGTCCTTGCCGTCCTGCATCACGCTGTAGACGATGATGCCCCCGGCGATGACGGCGATGGCGCCGAGCACGAGGCCGGGCGAAAGGATATTGTCGCCCGTGGCTTCAGGCTCTTGCGGCTCGGCGAGCGCCTCGTCGTGGCTTGGCGTTTCGTCGACAGGCTCGTCGGCCCCAGCCGCAGTCGCGTCAGGATCTGAAGCGCTGGCGGCGTCAAGATCGATCGTCCCGTCTTCGACGACTTCTGCGTCGACGACCTCAACGCCGTCATCGTCCGATGGGGCGCCGTCGTCGGCCGCGTCCGCCGCGAGAGTTTCCTCCAGGGATTGCTCCGCGTCGGCGGGCTTGTCGGTTTCGTTCGCGTCGTTCACATTCTTGTCGTTTTCGTCGGCCATCTCGGCTTCTCCGCAATTCTAACCGCCTGCGCCCCATTCCTATCGCTTTGGCGCGGCTGCGTTCAAGCAGAGATTTTGCATTGCGCAAAATCTGTCACGACGCGGCGTCCGGCAACAGCGCGACGATCGCGTCGAGGTCCGCCGTCGCGGCGATGCGCACCTCGCGCCACGCGGCGCGCTCAAGACGCCCGGCGACATTGGCGCTGAGCGCAAGCGCGGTCAGTCGTCGCAGGGCGCCGGCTCCAGCTTCCGCCCCCGCTTCGGCGAGGCGGGTCTCGAACAAATCCGCAGTGCGCGGCGAAAATAAGGCGACATGGACCCGATCCGGTTCGTCAGCGCGCTCGCGGATCGCCCAAAGAGCTTCGTGCGACAGAGCTTTGACCGGGACAGCGTCGTAGAGCACTTGCCGTCGACAGGGGATGGATTTGGCGGCGAGGGCCGCCGCCAGATCGCCAGCGCGGTGGACGCCGGCGGGATGCAAAACCACGCCGCCATCGATCGCTGAGGCGTAAGCGGACGAAATCATGTCGGTTAGAGCGTGAACGTCGCCGCCCGCGGTGAACACTGGATCGAAGCCCGCCGCGCGCGCGGCGTCGGCGGTGCGGGCGCCCACGGCGAAGGTGGGCAAGTCTCTCACGCCTGATTTCGCTGCGAAGGCGCGCACGCCATTGGCCGAGGTGAAGGCGAGGGCCGTCACTTGGCTCAGATCCGGCGCCACGTCATTGTCGGCGACGGTCATCATCGGGCACGGGATCGGGCGATAGCCTTTGGCCGCGGCGGCGTCGGAAAGCGGCCCGGCGTCAGGCGTCGGCCGGGTGTTGATCAAAAATCGCGTCGCCGGCGGCGTGGCGGCGAGATCGGCGATGGTCGGAATGGCGGCGCTCAAATCCAGGTTTCCGAGTGCGATGGCTTCACCTGGGCGCGGTTTGCGCCTAGGTAGCTGAAAGAATTGATATTCCAGCCGGTTCCCGAAGGCATGTCCACAGATCCGCATGATGTTTTTATTCTAGGCGTCGAATCGAGCTGCGATGACACCGCGGCTGCGGTGCTGCGCCGGAGCGCCGACGGGTCCATCCGCGTTCTGTCAAACGTTTCCTGGGATCAGGCCGCCGACCACAAGGCCTTTGGCGGCGTGGTGCCGGAGATCGCCGCGCGCAGTCATCTCGAGCGGATCGATTTGGTGATCGCCGAGGCGATGTCGGAAGCCGCGTGCGACTATGAGCAATTGTCAGCAATCGCGGCCACCGCCGGTCCGGGTCTGGTGGGCGGCGTGATGGTGGGCTTCACCGCCGCTAAAGCGCTCTCTATCGCCCATGGTCTGCCGCTGATCCCGATCAACCACTTGGAAGGTCATGCGTTGTCGCCGCGGATCACCGAGGACGCGCCATTCCCCTATCTCCTATTATTGGTGTCCGGCGGTCATACGCAATTAGTGGCCGTGGATGGCTTGGGCCAATACCGACGTCTTGGCACGACCATTGACGACGCCGCAGGGGAAGCGTTCGACAAGACTGCGAAATTGCTTGGTCTGGGTCAGCCGGGCGGACCACGCATAGAAAGCGCCGCTGTCGGCGGCCGAGCCGACCGCTTCGCCCTGCCGCGGCCGCTGTTGAAGCGCCCGGGATGCGATTTTTCTTTTTCCGGCATGAAGACCGCGGTCCGGTTGATCGTCGAAGATCTCGTCGCCGAGAATGCAACG
>CAYWWL010000407.1:0-2212 GCA_964461925.1 uncultured Caulobacterales bacterium
CCGGCAGCGAACGACGCCGCCGCCGAGCCCGCCGCGAAAGCCGCGCCGAGCGCGGCCAAGCATCAATCCTTCAACGTGCTTTTGGCCGAGGACAATAAGATCAACGCCGTGCTCGCCACGACGCTGATCAAACGCGCCGGGCACACCGTGGACGTCGCCGTCAATGGCGTCGAAGCGGTGGAGTCGGCGAAGAACGGCGCCTATGACATCGTCTTCATGGATATGCACATGCCGGAAATGGACGGCGTCGAGGCGGCGAAGCGCATTCGCGCGCTTTCCGACGACCGCGCCCTGGTGCCGATCGTCGCCCTCACCGCCAACGCCATGGCCTCGGATCGCAACAAATGCATGGCGGCCGGGATGGACGACTTCATCTCGAAACCGTTCGAAGTTGACGATTTGACCGGGATGTTCGAAAAATGGGCCGGCAAGAAAAGCGGCGTCGACAACGCCGCGTCTTAAGAATGGCGGGGGCGCGGCGTCGCCCGGCGCGCAGCATTCCTGACAAGACGCCTTTTTCTCGTCACGAACATCGATAGAGTACGAGGCTATCGCCCGCACGACGACGCCAAGACGAGCGTCGCGGCAAGACTTGGACCGCCCATGACAGATCAATCCGCACCCGATCCATCACCCGCCGGGACCCCGGCGACGGCATCCGAGGGCAAACAAGCCTCGCCAAGCCTGTTAGAGGCGGCGAAAGCGTATTTGACGCCGCGCGGCCTGGTGATGCTGGTGTTCGGCTTTTCCTCGGGTCTGCCGTTCTATCTGATCTTCCAAACGCTCTCCATCTGGCTGCGCGAAGAAGGCGTCTCGAAAAGCGAAATTGGCCTGTTCGCCTTCGTCGGCTTCGCCTTCACGGTGAAGTTCCTGTGGGCCCCGGCCCTCGACCGGGTGCCGGTACCGTTCTTGGAGAAGAAAGTCGGCCGCCGACGAGCGTGGATGGCGGTCGCCCAGGTCGGCGTCGCGGCGACGTTGATGGCGATGTCGTTCGCCAATCCGGGGGCCAATCTTTTCTACGTGGCTGTGGTCGCGATCCTGATCGCCTTCGCGTCGGCGACCCAGGACATCGCCGTCGACGCCTGGCGGATCGAAGCGGCCAATGACGAAGAACAAGGCATGATGGCGGCGATGTATCAATACGGTTATCGCATCGGCGTCTTGCTGGCGACGACGCTGCCGTTGATCGTGGCGCACAACGCCGACTGGCCGTCGGCCTATCGGGTGATGGCCGGCTTCATGCTGATCGGCCTGTCGGCGGCGATCTTCGCCCCGAAAGTGGAGAATGGGCTCTATGAGGCGCCAAAACGGCTGCCGCCGCTGCAAGCGATCCAGGAATCGGTGATCGGTCCGTTCGCGGATTTCTTCCAACGCTATGGCCTGGCGGCGATCACCATTCTCCTGTTCATCGCGGTTTATCGGATTCCCGACTTCGTGATGGGATTCATGACCGGCCCGCTTTATGTCGACATCGGCTATCCGAAAGACCAGATCGGCTATATCCGTGGCGGCGTCGGCACCTTCGCCACCATGTTCGGAGTGTTTCTCGGCGGCATCCTTTTATTGCGCTTGAGCTTTATGCCGGCCCTGTTCATCGGCGTGGTCAGCCAATCGGTGACCAATCTTCTATACGCCTGGCTGTCGGTGATGCCGCCAGATCCGCTCTATCTCGCCACCGCCGTGGTGATCGACAATATCGCCTATGGCTACGCCGGGACGATCCTGATCGCCTATATGTCGAGCCTGACCAACACCGCCTTCACGGCGACGCAATACGCGCTATTCAGTTCGTTCTACGCCATTCCCGGGAAATTCGTCGGCGGATTTTCCGGCTTCATCGTCGACGCTGCGGGCTATGTCTGGTTCTTCATCGGCACGGCCTTGGTCGGCTTGCCGGCCCTGGGGCTGATCTTCTTGTTGCAGCGAGCCGACAAGAAATTGAAGGCCGACGCGACGCCCGCCCCCGCCTAATCCTCGAGTCGCGCTAGCGGCCGCCTGCGGTCGGGCGCGGTCTATCCTGCGCGGTTAGCGGCGCGGCCGGCGGCGAGACAGGCGTCGAGATCCGGCGCCGGCGCGCCCGAGGTTTTCGCCCCGGCGTAAAGCTCGGAGACGTGCTTGACCCCGGCGTCATTGGGAAAGATCAACAAAATCAATGCGCAGTCGTCGAGGTCGTAACGGCGAAATTCGCCCTGGCCTTCGAGCCGCGCCAAGG
>CAYWWL010000408.1:0-2206 GCA_964461925.1 uncultured Caulobacterales bacterium
CTGTTTGCGCCGCATCCACTCAATCAGGGCCGGCCCGAAGATGAAGGAGATCATGAGCGCGGTGACGATGGCGCCGCCGGTTCTGAAGGTCAGATAGCGGAACACATTGAACAGCTGAAATTGATCGGCGTATGGCGTCAAAAGAGCGTAAAGCATAAGGGTCTATCGCGGTTTCGTTTCTTGTTGCGGCGTCCGAGCCGGGATTGCGCAGAATCGGACGTTTCGTTCTCCGCGCCAAGGCGTTAACGCCGGTTTATCGGCGCGCCGCCAAATCAGCGCTAATTCTCCTTAGTCGCCGCGGCGTGCAAAGCGCCGACGATCTTGCTCACCTTAGAGGCGTTCGATCCCTTGACCATCACCACGTCGCCGTCTTTTAGGCCGTCCACCAATGGCGCAACGAGCGCGTCGGCGTCTTCGGCGATGGCCGCGCGGGCGGTCTCGGGCAAGCGCGCCCATAAGGCCTGCATCAAGGCGCCGCTGGCGTAGACGCGATCGACGTTGGCGGCAAGTAACGGATCGGCAAGGCTGGCGTGCAGTTCCTCCGCCCGCGCGCCGAGCTCCAACATGTCGCCGAGAACGGCGATCCGTCGGCCCTCGCCCCGCGGCGCAAGATCGCCGAGAATGCTCATGGCCGCCGCCATGGACGTCGGATTGGCGTTATAGCTTTCGTCGAGCAAGGTGATCCGCCGACCGTCGCCGAGATCGATTTCGGCCTGGGCCCCGCGACCGCTGGCGGCGCCGAAGCTGGCCATCCGCGCGGCCGCCTCCGCCGCCGGCGTTCCGCAGACCACCGCCGCGCCGAGCACCGCCATGGCGTTCATGGCTTGGTGTTTGCCGGGCGCGCCGAGGCGGAAACTGATGTCGGCGCCGAACACCGAAGCGGCGATGTCGCCGCCGACGCCGTCCGAGGCGTAGGAGACAAGCCGCACGTCGGCGTCGTCGCTTTCGCCGAAGGTGAAGATGCGGGCGACCCCCGCCTCTTCCGCGCGCCGCCGCAAGATCGGGAAGTGCGGATTGTCAGCCGGCAAAAACGCCGCCCCGCCTTTATTGACCCCGAGGAAGATCTCCGCCTTGGCTTCGGCGATCTGTTCGACGGAGTCGAAAAACTCCAAATGCGCCGCCGCCACGGTGGTGACGATGGCCACATGGGGTTTGACGAGCTTGGTCAGCGGGGTGATTTCCCCGGCGTGATTCATGCCGATCTCGAACACGCCATAATCCGTAGACGCCGGCATCCGCGCCAGGGTCAAAGGCACGCCGAAATGATTGTTGAGGCTTTTCTCCGCCGCATGGACCTGGCCGGCGCCGGCGAGCACATGGCGCAACAGCTCTTTCGTCGAGGTTTTGCCGGCGCTGCCGGTGATGGCGACGCGCTTGCCGAAATTACGCATCCGCGCCGCCCGGGCGAGATCGGTGAGCCCTTCCAGCGTATCGCCGGTCAATAACAGCGCCGCGCCATTGGGCGACTCGGCGGGCATTTTCGAAATCAACGCCGCCGCCGCGCCGCGCTCGAACGCGGATAAGATAAAGTCATGGCCGTCGCGCACGTCCTCCAGGGCGACGAACAGGTCTCCCGGCTGCAGGGTTCTGGTGTCGATCGAAATGCCGGCGGCCCGCCATTCCTCGGCGAGCCAGCGACTTTCGTCGCCGCCGCGACTGCACAATGCGCCGCCCGTCGCGGCGGCCGCCTCATAGGCGGTCCAAACCACATCCGTATTGGCGCGCGCGGCCGTCGGCTGCTCGGCTGGGTCGGCGCTCGTCTGTAGCCTATCCGTCATCCTTCGTTCCTTTGCTCCATCGCCTCGCGGACCGCCTGCGCGTCGTCAAAGGGCGTCACGCGATCGCCGATGATTTGGCCGGTTTCATGACCTTTTCCGGCCACCAATAAGACGTCTCCGGGGCGCAAGGCCGCGACGCCCGCCGCAATCGCGTCGCCGCGATCGCCAATCTCTTGCGCGGTCGGGGCGCCTTCCATCACCGCGGCGCGGATCGCCGCTGGATCCTCAGAACGCGGATTATCATCGGTGACGATGACGTGGTCCGCGCCCGCCGTCGCCGCCGCGCCCATCAAGGGCCGCTTACCGGCGTCGCGGTCGCCGCCGGCCCCGATGATGACGATCAACCGGCCCGTCGCGTGGGGCCGCCAGGCCGCGAGGGCCGCGCGCACCGCGTCCGGCGTATGGGCGTAGTCGACATAAGCAGCCGC
>CAYWWL010000409.1:0-2194 GCA_964461925.1 uncultured Caulobacterales bacterium
CCTCGAGCACGCCCGCATCCTCCAGGACAATGATTTTCACGAATTCAAAATCTCGGTGAAGGCGTCGGACGTGTTCCTCACCGTCGCCGCCTATCACGCTCTGGCGGAAGCGATCGACTGCCCCTTGCATCTCGGGGTGACCGAAGCCGGCGGCTTGCGCATCGGCTCGGTGAAATCGGCCATCGGTCTCGGCTCGATGCTATGGGCCGGAATCGGCGACACGATTCGCGTATCCTTGTCCGCGGACCCGGTGGAGGAGGTGAAGGTCGGCTTCGACATTCTCAAATCCCTCAATCTGCGCCACCGCGGGGTCAACGTAATTTCCTGCCCGTCTTGCGCGCGCCAGGGCTTCAACGTGATCGAAACCGTCGAAACCTTGGAGCAACGGCTCGCCCATGTGACGACGCCGTTGACCCTGTCGGTGATCGGCTGCGTGGTGAACGGCCCGGGCGAGGCGCGGGAGACCGATCTTGGTTTCACCGGCGGCGGCGCCGGCAAAGAACACGGCATGATTTATCTCGACGGAAACCCAGATCACCGGATTGATAATTCCGAACTGGTCGACCATCTGGTTGAGATGGTGGAGAAGAAAGCCGCCGAAATGGACGCCGCCAACGACGAACAGACCGTGGCGGCGGAATAGAATCGGCGGAACGTCCCTTAAGGGGAGGTTCGATTGAGCGTGAATGACGGGCGGCGCGCCTTCGCGGCGAGGGCTGAGCGTCATTGGAGGACCTGCAATGACGGCGGGTCCGGCGCCAGTCGCAGCCTTGCGACAGGATGAAATGGAATGAATGCGCCGACGAAGAAGCGGCGCAGGCGCTGACAAGATATGATTTCGGAAGATAAAATCGAGGCCTTGCTCGCGAAATGCGACGCGATCGAAGCCGCCATGTCCACCGCGAGCGCGTCAGACGAAATCATTCGTCTGTCGAAGGAGCATGGCGAGCTGAAGCCGATCGCCGATTGCGCGCGGGAATTGTCCGACGTGCGCAAGCAGTTGGTCGACCTGAAGGAGCTCGCCGAAGGCGACGACCCGGAGATGGCGGAGATGGCCGCCGCCGAACTCGACGACCTTGTCGGCCAAGAGCCTGAGCTTGAATACAAATTGCAGCTGATGCTGCTGCCCAAGGACAAGGCCGACGATTCCTCGGTCATCATCGAGATCCGCGCCGGCACCGGCGGCGACGAGGCGGCCCTGTTCGCCGGCGACTTGTTCCGCATGTACCAGCGCCACGCCAGCTTGAAAGGGTGGCGGGTGGAGATCTTGTCCCACTCCGAAGCGGAGGTCGGCGGCTATAAAGAGATCCAAGCCAGCATCAATGGCGACGGCGTGTACGCCGGGATGAAGTTCGAATCGGGCGTGCACCGTGTGCAGAGGGTTCCGTCCACCGAGACCCAAGGCCGGATCCACACCTCCGCCGCCACGGTGGCGGTGCTGCCGGAGCCGGAGGAAGTCGACATCGAGCTTAACGAATCCGATTTGCGCGTCGACGTGTTCCGCGCGTCGGGGCCCGGCGGGCAATCGGTGAACACCACGGACTCCGCGGTGCGAATCACCCACTTGCCCACCGGCATCGTCGTCAGCCAGCAGGACGAGAAATCCCAGCACAAGAACCGCGCCAAGGCGATGAAGATCCTCCGTGCCCGGCTTTATGAGGCCGAACGCGCGCGAGCCGACGCCGAACGCGCCGAGGCGCGGCGCGGCATGGTCGGCTCCGGCGATCGCTCGGAGCGCATCCGCACCTATAATTTCCCCCAGAGCCGGGTCACCGATCACCGCATCAATCTGACCTTGTACAAACTCGACGAAATCATCGCCGGGGAGGGGCTGGAGGAAATCGTCGAGGCCCTGATCACCCAGGATCGCGCCGATCGCTTGGCCGACATGCAGACCGATGGCGCCGACTAAACCATCGCTTACGGACGATACGCCGAGCGTCGCCGCGGCGATGCGCGCCGCCGCCCGTCGATTGACCGGCTCGGACACCGCCATGCTCGACGCCCGAGTATTGATGAAAGCGGCGATCGGGGCCGACGACGCGGACCTGATCGCGCGCCAGACGACGCGCTTGGATCCGGCCCAGGCGGCCGCTTTTGAAGGCTTGGTCCTCAGGCGCGAGGCCGGCGAGCCGGTCTCGGCGATCATCGGCGAAAAAGAATTCTGGGGACGATCGTTTAGGGAAAGAGTGTA
>CAYWWL010000410.1:0-2176 GCA_964461925.1 uncultured Caulobacterales bacterium
TATTGCCGCCGCGGACGAAGCCGGAAACCCCCGGGATCGAGGCGTAGATCTTGTTCATCTCCGCTTCGAAATAGGATTGCGGCTTTTTGCGCGTGGACCAGTCCTCCAATTCGAGGATGATGAAGGCGCGCAGTCCCCCGCGCCCGGTCAAGGTGACCACGGCGGAGGCTTCGTCGTCCTCCACCAATGGCATCAGGCGCGCCTCGATCTCCTGCACTTTGCGTTCGAGATAATTGAAGCTGGCGCCGTCCTGCACCTGGACGATGGAGAACATGCCGCCGCGATCTTCGCTCGGGGTCAGCTCCCGCGGCAACATCCCAGCGACCACCACCGCGCCGGCGGCGAAAATCAGCGAGATCGTCGCCGGCGCCCAAGGCGCGGCGAAGCTGAACTCCAAGATCCGACGATAGATGCGCACCGCCCACGGACGGTCGCCGGCGGCGGATTGGCGCGGCGTCGACTTGCCGAATTTCACCGTCAGCATCGGACACAAGGTGAGCGCCACGAACGACGAGACCATCACCGCGAAGGCCAAGGTGAAGCCGAATTCGGAGAACAATTTGCCCGCCTGGCCCGGCAGGAACGAAATCGGAATGAACACCGCCGCCAAGGTCGCCGTGGTGGAGAGCACCGCGAAGATAATCTCCTTCGCGCCGATCACCGCCGCGGCGCGCTTGCCGAG
This sequence comes from uncultured Caulobacterales bacterium, assembly GCA_964461925.1. Classification (GTDB taxonomy): domain Bacteria; phylum Pseudomonadota; class Alphaproteobacteria; order Caulobacterales; family Parvularculaceae; genus MED-G105. Next base: position 683 of record CAYWWL010000410.1, read on the forward strand.
GCCTTGGGCGCGGCGCCGTTCGATGTTTTCGGTCACCACGATGGCGTCGTCGACCACCAAGCCGGTGGACATGACCAGGGCCAGGAGCGTGATCAGGTTGATCGAGAAGCCGGCGAGATAAAGCGCCCCCACGGTGCCGAGCAAGGACACCGGGATTGCGATCACCGGCACGATGGTCGCCCGGGCCGAGCGCAAGAAGCCGAAGATCACGCAGGTGACGATCAGGGTCGCGAGGATCATGCTCTGGGTCACTTCGCGGATCGCCCGGCGAATGAAGATGGCGTCGTCCGAGGTGACGATGATTTTTATCGAGGACGGCAGCGACTGGCTGAGATCGTCGATCGCGCCATAGACCCCGTCGGCGACGGAGATGGTGTTCGATTGCGCCTGACGAACGATGCCGATGCCGACGCCTTTGACCTGGTTGACCCGGGCCGAGGTGTTCTGATCGGCGAGGCCCCAGCCGACCTGGGCGACGTCGCCGAGGCGCACGCCATTGTCGAATCGCAAGGCGGCGGCCTGGGCTGGCGTTTCCGCTTGGGCCCGGGCGCGGATCAGCAAGTCTTGGGCGTCGGACCGCAAACGGCCGCTCGGCGCGGTCAGGCCCGCCGTGCGCAACAGCGCCACCACGTCGGACACGGTAAGCCCGCGCGCGGCGAGCGAGGCCGGCACCACCCGGATCCGGATCAGCTCCCGACGATCGCCATAGGAATAAACTTCCGCGACCCCTTCGATGGCTTGGATTCGCGGCAGGATCACGTCTTCGATCAGGTCCGCCAGATCGCCGTCGGAAAGGTTCTCCGCCGACACCGCCAGACGCATCATCGGCGAGGAATCATTGTCCGCCTTGACCACCCGGGGCGGCTCCACGTCTTCCGGCAGGTCGTCGATCTCCGAAGCGATGGCGTTTTGCACGTCGGTGGCGGCGACATTGATGTCGACGCTATTGGAGAACTCGATGGTGATGTCCGAGCGTTCGAAGCGCGAGTTCGCCGACATGCCGACGACCCCGTCCACCTGCGCCAAGGCGCTTTCGATCGGCGCGGTGACCTTGGTGTCGACCACGTCCGGCGAGGCCCCGGGATAGGTGGTGCGCACCGTGACCACGGGCTGGTCCACATCGGGCAGTTCGCGCACTTCGACCCCGAGCAACGCGCCGAAGCCGGCGATGGCGATCAAGAGGCTGATCACCGTGGCCAGGATCGGCCGCTTGATGAAGACGGAAATAGCGCCGCCGCCAAGATCGCCCGATTGGTCGCCTGGCTGGTCGCCTGGCCGGTCGATCGGCGGGTCGATCGGTTGGCGATCGCCGGTCGGGGCGTCAGCGGCGCGCGCGCGGGAGGGGTCTTGCTCTGTCATGGGCGGTTAGTTCAACCCGCCGGAAATCGTCGCCCCGCCGCCGGAGACGCCGCCCCCGCCGGTCGGCCGCAGGGGCATGTTCGGGCGCACCCGATCGCCGCCCTCGCTGACCACGTTTTCGCCGACGGTCAAATC
>CAYWWL010000411.1:0-2166 GCA_964461925.1 uncultured Caulobacterales bacterium
TTTCCCGCTCCAGGCGCGACGTGACGCGGGCGGGAAACGCCGCGGCGACGAAGCCGGCGTCGCCTGTCGCCATCTGCGACGCTTCTTTCTCGACGCCGCCGGGATCGATCTCCGCGGCGAGGACGTGATTATCGCCCCGTCCAGCGATCTCGCGGCGAATTGGCGTCTGCGCTTCCACCTCCACCCTAGCGTGCGCGCTTCGGTCGCCCGGGATGGCCGCACCGTCTTGTTATTATTGCCAAATGGCGAAGGCTGGCGGTTCCGCTCGAACATGCGGGCCGTGCGGTTGGAAAAGAGCGTCTATTGCGGCGCCGGCGGCGCGCCGACCCCTACCGAGCAGATCGTGCTCGCCGGAGACGAAAGCCTGCGCCAGTCGGCGGAGGACATCGTCGTGAAATGGAGCCTGCGTCGGATCGACGATTAGGCGCCTGGCGGCGATGATGGGCGGCGTCGGACGATATTTTGGAAATCGGGCCGCAAGCCTTGTTTGACGGTCCATTCGGCGTAAGGTGTTAACGCGATCGGCGGGATCGCTGAGGGCAGGGCGTTGATAGAGTCACTTTTAAACATGTTTCGATCCAAGCCGGCGACGTCATCCGCTGGCTTGGCCTTCTCAGACGAAGAAATTTCAGCCCTGATGCCGCGACCAATGCGCCGGGTCGACCAACGCGCCGCGCGCAAATTGCTCGCCGGCAAGAGCGTGTTGATCACCGGCGCCGGCGGCACCATCGGTTCGGAATTGGCGCGTCAGACGGCGAGCTTCGAGCCGGCGCTGTTGGCCCTGGTCGATAATTCCGAGTTCAATCTCTACCAAATCGACATGGAGATGCGCGAAGCAGGCGCGGAAGATTTTCTTTATACGTCGCTTACCGACATGTGCTGCCGCGCCCACCTCGATCGCGTCTTCGAGCAAGTCAATCCGGACATCGTGATCCACGCCGCCGCCTTCAAGCACGTGCCGATCGTCGAGCAGAACCGTTGCGCCGGCGCCATGACCAACGTGATGGGCGCGAAGAACGTGTTCGACGCCGCGATCGCGCAGAAAGCTGAATCAGTGGTCTTCATCTCCACTGACAAGGCGGTGAATCCGAGCAGTTTCATGGGCGCGACCAAGCGGATCGCCGAGCTTTACGCCCAGGCGCTGGACGTCGCCCAGAACGACACCCGCTTCGTCACCGTCCGCTTCGGCAATGTCTTAGGCTCGACGGGATCCGTGGTGCCGTTGTTCGCGCGGCAGATCGCCCGCGGCGGACCGGTGACGGTGACCCATCCGGACATCCAACGCTTCTTCATGACCACCCGCGAAGCCGTGCAGCTGGTGCTGCAAGCAGCGAGCTTAGAACGCGGCAATGAATCCATCGTCACCCACGACGGGCGCATCTTCGTTCTCGATATGGGCGAGCCGGTTCGGATTCTCGATCTCGCCAAGCGGATGATCGAATGGAAAGGCCTGACGCCGGGCAAGGACATCGAGATTCGCTTTAGCGGCCTGCGTCCTGGCGAAAAGCTGTTCGAGGAAATCTTTCTCGACACCGATAAACTGATCAAGACCGGCGCCGATGGCGTGCTGTTGGCGTCGCCGGCGATGATCGACTTGCCTTTGCTCAATCCGCGCCTGTGCGACGTGATCGACAGCGCTCAGACTGGCGACCAGGAATCCTTGGACGAAGCCGTGCATCACTTGGTGCCGGAATTCAGCCCGAGCCTTGGCGCCGGCGAAGGCGCCGATCAATCCTCGTCGAATCGCTAATTCCGATCCTGCCTGAAAAAGACCTTGGCGACCGCCGCTGGCGCCGCTAGGACATGGCTTTTTAAATGAGCCTGTCTGGCCGCCGCGATCAGCGCGTTTCGGCGTCGCCGCGTCAGCGTCGATCTCCGTCGCCGAGGCCCGCGTCGGTCGCGCTCGGGCCAGGCGCCACGCGCCCGCCAGACCTTTAAAGGAACTGCTATGACCGCCATCGCTCCCGTCCGCCGCGCTTTGATCTCAGTGTCCGACAAGACGGGCGTCGAGGCGTTCGCGCAGCGTCTCGCCGCCGCCGGCGTCGAGTTGGTCTCCACTGGCGGCACGGCGCGGCTTCTGCGCGAAGCCGGACTTGCGGTGCGCGACGTGGCCGACGTCACCGGGTCGCCGGAAATGATGGACGGCCGGGTGAAGACGCTGCATCC
>CAYWWL010000412.1:0-2151 GCA_964461925.1 uncultured Caulobacterales bacterium
CCCTGACTTTGTCTCAGGCGCGGTGAAGATCACTGGCGCGCACGATTTCAATGACTATCAAGTCGCGCGTCGCAACGACATCCCGATGTACATTTTGATGGACGAGAAAGCGCGCATGCGCGACGCCGACTATGTGCCTGAGAAATATCGCGGCATGGATCGGTTCGACGCGCGCGAAGCAGTGGTCGCCGATATCGACGCGCGCGGCTTGCTGATCAAGGTCGAGGACAAGAAAATCATGCAGCCGTTCGGCGATCGCTCCGGCGTCGTCATCGAGCCGATGCTGACCGACCAATGGTACGTGAACGCCGAGGAGCTTGCGAAAGAAGCGATCGCTAAAGTCGAAAGCGGCGAAACCAAATTCGTTCCGGAGAACTGGTCGAAGACGTATTTCCAGTGGATGCGCAATATCGAGCCGTGGTGCATTTCCCGGCAATTGTGGTGGGGACATCGCATTCCCGCTTGGTACGGACCGGACGGCGACGTGTTCGTTGCGGCGAGCGAGGAGGACGCGGCGGCCGAGGCGGCGGCGAAATACGGAAAAGCCGTCGCGTTGACGCGGGACGAGGACGTGCTCGACACCTGGTTCTCGTCGGCTCTGTGGCCGTTTTCGACCCTTGGTTGGCCGGACGAGACCGCCGAACTGGACAAGCATTATCCCACCAGCGTCTTGGTGACGGCGTTCGACATCATCTTCTTTTGGGTCGCCCGGATGATGATGATGGGGCTGCACTTCCAGAAACAAATTCCGTTTAAGGACGTTTATATCCACGCTTTGGTCTTGGACGAAAAGGGGCAGAAAATGTCCAAGTCCAAAGGCAACGTGATCGATCCTTTGACCTTGATCGACAAGTTTGGCGCCGATTCCTTGCGCTTCACCCTGGCGGCGCAGGCCGCGCAAGGTCGTAATATTCGTCTGTCGGAATCCCGAGTCGAAGGCTACCGCAATTTCGGCACCAAGCTCTGGAACGCCGCGCGTTTCGCCGAGATGAACGAATGCGCGGTGGACCCGGATTTCGATCCGGCGACGGCCCAGCATACGCTGGCGAAATGGATGGTGCATGAGGCCAAGACCTGCGCCGAAGAAGTGACGGTTGCGCTTGAGGCCTATCGTTTCAATGAAGCGGCGGCGTCGCTCTATCGTTTCACTTGGAACGTTTTCTGCGATTGGGCGTTAGAGCTGGCGAAGCCGGTGCTGCAAGGCGAGGACGGCCCGGATAAGAAAGAAATTCGCGCGGCCATCGCTTGGACGCGCGATCATATCCTGAAGCTATTGCACCCGTTCATGCCGTTCATTACGGAAAATCTGTGGGCGGAAACCTGTCAGCGGGACAGCGCGTTGATCATTGAGGCGTGGCCAAGCGCCGCTGACATTCCCGCCGCGCCGGAGGCCGCTGCGGAGATCAATTGGCTGATAGGATTGATCACCGAAGTGCGTTCGGTGCGGGCGGAGATGAACGTCCCCGCGGGCGCGAAGACGCCGTTGCAGGCGATTGCGCCCGACGCGGAAACCTCGACGCGCCTGCAGCGTTATGACGACATTCTGGCGCGCTTGGCGCGGCTCGAGGGTCTCACTGAAGCCGCGACCGCGGCGAAAGGCGCCGTTCAATTGGTGCATGAAGGCGTGACCTTCGCTCTGCCGATCGCCGATGTGATTGACATTGCGGCCGAGAAAGCGCGATTACAAAAAGAGATCGACAAGGCGGAAAAAGAAATCGCCGGCGTCGACAAGAAATTGGCGAATGAAAAATTCGTCTCGCGGGCGCCGGCGGCCGTCGTCGAAGAGCAAAAGGAACGGCGGGCGGGTTACGCGGAACAGCTCGAAAAGCTGGCCGCCGCCGTCGCGCGCCTGGAGGACCTCTAGGACCATCGAGACCAGCCGCTATAAAGACTCACCGCCATGTTGATCGTCGCCGCCTTTTATCACTTTACGCCGATGCCGGATTACGCCGCGCATCGGGCGGCGTTGTCGGCCCTAGCGATGGACAATGGCGTCACCGGGACGATCCTTCTCGCCGAAGAAGGGGTCAATGGCACAATCGCTGGATCCCGCGACGGGATCGACGCGATGCTGGGCGCGTTGCGCGCGCTGCCAGGCTGCGCCGCGCTCGAACATAAGGAAAGCGCCGCCGCCGATCCGCCGTTTAAGCG
>CAYWWL010000413.1:0-2148 GCA_964461925.1 uncultured Caulobacterales bacterium
GGAAGCGCTGACCCTTTACAGTTTTTCGACTGAAAATTGGCGTCGTCCCGCCGGGGAAGTGCGCGCGCTAATGGGCTTGATGCGCGAATTTATCGTCGCTGATCTGCCGCAGTTGAAAGAGAACAACGTCAAAGTCCGGATCATCGGCGACCGTCGCAATCTCGACGTCGAGACCCGCGCTCTGGTCGGCCGGGCCGAAAAAGAGACGCGCGACAACTCCGCCTTCCTGTTACAGATCGCATTCAATTACGGCGGCCGCGACGAGCTGGTGCGCGCCGCCAAGAAGTTCGCGCAAGATGTCGCTGCGGGGCGCGACAAAGTCGATTCCCTGACCGAGGAGAGTTTCTCGGCATATATGGACACTGGCGCCGCCGCCGACCCGGATCTCGTGATCCGCACCAGCGGGGAAAAGCGGATCAGCAATTTCCTCCTGTGGCAGGCCGCCTATGCGGAATACGTATTCTTGGACGTGCTGTGGCCAGACTTCTCCGAAGCCGACCTGCGCGGCGCGCTCGACGAGTACGGCACCCGGGTTCGGCGATTTGGCGGCGTAGAGGCGAGCGTTTAGCGCCGCCGCTAGGCATGGTCAGATGAAACGGCGGCATCGCGTGATGCTCGGAAACGATAGTGGTCGCGCTCGATGATGCGGAATAACATGTCCTCCAATTCTGCGCCTGGCGACGCCGCAAAAGATCCGGCCTCCAATACGCCGGCGCAACGGAAAACCCCCATCGCATCGGACAAGCTCGCCGCGCGGTTTTTCGCCGGCATGACGCTCGCATTGGGCTCTTTGGCGATCGGCTATATCGGCGGCTGGTTGTTCGTTGGCCTTGTGGCGGTCTTGCTCGGCGTGATGCTGTTCGAGTGGACCCGAATGGTCGAAGGCAAAGCCCTGGGGGCAGCATTCCGTATATTGACGATCTTTGGCGTTTTGGCGTTGATCTTGGCAGGGCTCGACCGATATGCGCTTGCGTTCGTCGCTACGGCCGTCGCGGGGATCGGCGCCGCGCTGGCGAGTCGGGACGGCAAAGCATCGGGCCTTTGGGCCGCCGTCGGCGCGCCGTATCTGATCGCGCCGTCGATCATGTTGGTCTGGCTGCGGCTCGATCTCGAGGCTGGCCGAGCGGTGGTGTTCCTGCTTTTCGCCATTGTCTGGTCGGCTGACACCGCGGCCTATTTTATGGGACGGCTCATCGGCGGGCCGAAACTCTCGCCGCTCTTATCGCCGGCGAAAACCTGGGCGGGGGCGTTTGGCGGCGTCATTGCTGGGGGCGGCGTCGGATTTCTCGCATTTTCGTCGGGCGTCGCCGGTCTCGACGCCGCGCCGGCCGTCATTGCGGTGGCGGCGGGCGCGTTTCTCGGCTTCGTGTCAATTCTCGGCGACATGGCGGAATCCGCCTGCAAACGCGCTTTCGGCGTCAAAGACATAAGCGGTCTTATTCCCGGCCATGGCGGCTTCCTCGACCGTTTGGACGGCATGATTTTCGTCACCGCAGTGGCTGCGGCGGTTGTTTACGGGCACATTTTCGTGGCAGGTCTGTCAGGTTCATCCTAAGCGCCTTGACGGGCGACCTACATCCTTCGAAAGACCCGCAATGATTGAGACACCCGCCAACGCGCCTTCGCAAAAACTTTCCCGCCGCATCACCGTCCTCGGGTCGACCGGGTCGATCGGCGTCAACACGCTTGATCTTGTGGATTTCGCCACCGCCAATGGCGACGCCGACCTCTCCGTGGTGGCGCTGACAGCGAACAGAAATCTCGACCTACTGGTCGAGCAAGCGCGCAAGCACCGACCCTCTTTCGTCGCTATTGGCGAGGAAAGCCTCGGTGACGATCTCCGCGCAGCGCTGGCCGGCGAGGGGATTGAAACCGGCGCCGGCGCCGCGGCAATCGAAGAGGCGGCGGCCCGGGATGCGGACTGGGTGATGGCCGCCATCGTCGGCGCCGCCGGCCTTAAGCCAACCCTTGCGGCCGCGGCGCGCGGCGCTGCCGTGGCGCTCGCCAATAAAGAATGCCTGGTCTGCGCCGGCGACGTCGTGAAAAAAGCAGTCCGCGATGCTGGCGGCGTGATGCTGCCGGTGGATTCCGAACACAATGCGATTTTCCAGGTTTTTGACTTTGACCGGCCGCACCGGATTTCTCGTT
>CAYWWL010000414.1:0-2143 GCA_964461925.1 uncultured Caulobacterales bacterium
GGTCTCTTGACCTTAATCGCCGGTCTCGCCGGGATGCGCGGTCGCGACTAACAGCGACTAAAACGATCTTATTGAAGCGCCCTCGACGTCTCCCCGTCGAGGGCGTTTTTTTGCGCCCGGCTTTAGCGCCAGCTGGCGAGGGGCGGCAAGGACGATAGGATCGAGGTGACATTGCCGCCGGTCTTGAGCCCGAACGTGGTGCCGCGATCATAGAGAAGATTGTATTCGGCGTAGCGCCCGCGTTGGAAATATTGCCGTTCTTGCTCGTCTTCCGACCAGGCTTGGTCCATCCGTTTGGCGGCGAGGCTGGGATAAATCTCAAGGAAGCACCGGCCCACGTCCTGGGTGAAGGCGAAGTCCGCCGCCCAATCGCCGGAGTTCAATCGATCATAGAAAATACCGCCGACGCCCCGGGGCTCGTTGCGATGGGGCAAGTGGAAATAGCGATCGCACCAGGCCTTGTACTCGTCGTAATAGGTCGGGCTATGGCGATCGCACATGGCGCGAAAGGCGCCGTGGAAGGCGATCGTGTCCGGGTGATCGTCGCGGCGATACTCCGGCAGCATGGGATTGAGATCGCCGCCGCCGCCGAACCATTGCTTGGTAGTGACGATCATCCGCGTATTCATATGCGCCGCCGGCACATGGGGATTGAGCGGGTGGGCGATGAACGAAAAGCCGCAGGCCCAAAACCGCGGATCGTCTTCGGCGCCGGGAATCTGGGCGCGGAACTCTTCGGAGAACTCGCCATGGACTTGCGAGAAGTGCGCGCCGACTTTTTCAAACACCCGGCCGCGCATCATCGCCATCACGCCGCCGCCCTGGTCGGGGTCATCGCCGGGATTGCGCCGCCATTCGCTGCGCTCAAACCGGCCCGGCGGCAAATGGTGGTAGAGCGGCCCCGCCGCGTCCTCGATCCGCTCTAACGCCGCGATCATCTCGTCCTGCAGGGATTGGAACCATGCCGCCGCTTGGTTCTTCTTTTCCGCCATAGACTTATCGCTAGTCATCAATGTGATCCTTTAACTCAAGCGTGGACAGTTCGGGCATCGACAATTCAGGCCAGCGCGTCAGCGGCGCCCGCCGCGTGCACCTGCCGTTGGGCTTCGGCCAAGGCGATCGCCGCGGCCATGGCCATATTCAATGAACGCGCCGCGGCGGCGAGGGGGATGCGCACGGTCGCGTCCGCCGCCGCATGGACATAATCCGGCGCGCCGGCGCTTTCCTGGCCCATGATCAATAGATCGTCGGCGGCGAAGCTGAAATCCCAAAGGCTGACCTCGGCCTTGGTGGTGAGCAAAATCCGCCGACCGGGAACCACGGCTTGGAACGCCGCCCAATCGTCGTGCACGTGGGGCGGCGCTAAAAGGCCGTAATCCATGGCGACTCGGGTGAATGTTTTGGCGCTCAATGGAAAGCCGCAAGGAGAAATAATATCGAGTCCAGCGCCGAAACAGGCCGCCGCACGGGTCGCAGCGCCCGCGTTTTGCGCAATCTCGGGCTGAAACAGCACTAGACGCATAAGAGATCCTTGTTTCTCTCGGCAAAATCGGCTTGTTTGCGGCGACGCCGAGGGACGCGGCGTCGCAGTCAGCGCGACTGGCGGTCGACTTAAGGGACGACCGGCGTCGAGCGAATGCGGCTTACGCTTCTTTCGGTCGGAGGGAAAGGTCAATTCGCGACGCTAGGCCGCATTGGGCCAGAGGCGAAGCGATACTTTAAGTAAGCATCGGCTCGGTTATGGGTAGAGACCGAGTTTGCGAGGGATAGCCCGGCGACAGTCGGGATAGGGCCGCACATTAAAGCGGCTGTCTAAAGGAAAAAGACGATGAGCGCAGCTAGCGATACGGAACAGACAGAAACGACCCGGCGTGACTTCATTCACTTGCTCGCCGGTTCGGTCGCCGCGGTCGGCGGCGCCGGGGTGGTGGTGCCCTTGGTCCACCAGATGAACCCTGACGCTTCCGTTTTGGCGCTGGCGACCAAAGAGGTCGATCTGTCAGCGGTGGAAGTCGGTCAAGCGATCAAGGTCATGTGGCAGGGCAAGCCTGTCTTCATCCGTCGCCGGACCGAAGCCGAAATCACCGAAGCTGAATCCGTGCCGCTGTCGGCTCTGCCGGACGGCGATTCGCGCAATGAGAAC
>CAYWWL010000415.1:0-2141 GCA_964461925.1 uncultured Caulobacterales bacterium
CCACAATTCGATCTGCGCCAAGGTCTGGTTGGTGAACGAAGCCGACATCACGAAAGACGGGTGGCCAGTGGCGTTGCCGAGGTTCAACAGACGGCCCTGGGACAAAAGCAGCATCCGCTTATTGTCCGGGAAGGTGATCATGTCGACCTGGTCTTTGACGTTGGTCCATTTGTAATTGCGCAGGCCTTCGACCTGAATCTCATTGTCGAAGTGGCCGATATTGCCGACGATCGCCATGTCTTTGAGCGCCCGCATATGGTCGACGGTGAGCACGTCCTTGTTGCCGGTCGCGGTGATCACAATATCGGCGCGCGGCGCGGCTTCTTCCATGGTCACGACTTCATAGCCGTCCATTGCCGCCTGCAGCGCGCAGATCGGATCGACTTCGGTGACGAGGACGCGCGCGCCGGCGCCAGCGAGGGACGCCGCGGAGCCTTTGCCGACGTCGCCATAGCCGGCGACCACGGCGACTTTGCCCGCCATCATCACGTCCGTACCCCTACGGATACCGTCGACCAGGGATTCCTTACAACCGTATTTGTTGTCGAATTTCGACTTGGTCACCGAGTCGTTCACGTTGATCGCCGGGAACGGCAGGGTGCCGGCTTTCTCGCGCTGATAAAGACGCAGGACGCCAGTGGTGGTCTCTTCGGTGACGCCTTGGATGTTGGCCTTCACTTTCGAGTAGAAATCAGGCTGTTTCGCCAAGCGACGTTTGATGGTTTCAAACAGGGCGGTTTCTTCCTCGTTCGACGGATTGTCGAGCACAGACGGATCTTTCTCCGCTTCGGCGCCGAGCAGGATCAACAACGTGGCGTCGCCGCCGTCGTCGAGGATCATGTTGGCGGTTTCGCCGTCAGGCCATTCGAAGATCTTGTCTGCGAGGTCCCAGTATTCTTCCAGGGTTTCGCCTTTGAACGCGAACACCGGCGTGCCCTGCGCGGCGATCGCCGCAGCGGCGTGATCCTGGGTCGAGTAGCTGTTGCACGAGCACCAGCGCACTTCCGCGCCAAGGGCTTGAAGCGTCTCGATCAAGACTGCGGTCTGGATCGTCATGTGCAAGGAGCCGGCGATCCGGGCGCCTTTCAACGGCTTTGCGGCGCCAAACTCTTCCCGGGTCGCCATCAGGCCCGGCATTTCGGTTTCGGCGATTTCAATCTCTGTGCGGCCCCAATCGGCCAGGCCAAGGTCTTTGACGACATAGTCGTGATGCGACGGGACGGTCATGCAGGAAATCCTTAATGTTGGTGTTTTCTGGCGCGGCTTATAGCAATGACTAATCGCCTCGCCAAGGGGGATATAAAGATTTCTTTATGTGATTTTGAGGGCCGCGACTAAGACCGGAGGGATTGTTGAAAAATCGCCGTCAGTCCTTCGCGATAGGTGGGGTAGCTGAGCTTCACCCCCAGGGCTGATTTGAGCCGCTCATTCCTGACCCGCTTATTGTCGGCGTAGAAGCTTCGCGCCATAGCGGACATCGTCGCGCCGTCAAACGGCTCTTCCGACGGCGGCGTCTCGCCGAGCAATTGATAGGCGAAGGCGACCACGTCCTGGGGCGGGGCCGGCAGATCGTCGGCCACGTTAAACAGGTCCCCAGCTTCGGGTCGGAAAACGCTCGCCTCCAGCGCCGCCGCGATATCGTCCACATGGGCGCGACTAAAGACCTGGCCCGGCTTGACGATTCGCCGGGCGCGGCCGGCTTTGATCGCATCGAACGTTGACCGGCCAGGCCCGTAAATTCCCGGCAGGCGAAAAATAGCGACGGGCGTGTCGCTTTCAGCGCTGAGGTCTCGCCATTGCGCTTCGGCCTTGAGCCGGTTGAGCCCGCGTTGGGATTGTGTCTTGGTGGCGCTGCTCTCGTCCACCCAGGCGCCTTGATGGTCGCCATAGACGCCATTGGTGGACAGATAGCCGATCCAGCGCACCGGCTTATTGCGAGCGGCGAGAAGCGGCTTGATCGCCCGGAGCGCCGGACAGCCATTTTCGTCGGGGCTGATGGAGATGACAATCGACAGATTGTCCGCCGCGAGGGGGGCGGCGGCGGCGTCAAGGGGCCATTGGAGCGGCGTAACCTGGTCGTGGGCGATGGCGGCGAAATTGTCGCGTGACCTGGTGGTGCCGAAAATTCGCCAAACCGTGGG
>CAYWWL010000416.1:0-2125 GCA_964461925.1 uncultured Caulobacterales bacterium
CGTCTCGTGCTGGCTCGTCAACACCGGCTGGACCGGCGGCGGCTATGGCGTCGGCGAACGGATGCCGATCAAACAGACCCGGGCGATGCTGTCCGCAGCGCTCGACGGCTCGCTCGACGCCGCGCCATGCGTCGCGCACCCGACCTTCCAGTTCGATGTCCCGACGGCGATCGCCGGGGTCGACTCGGCGATCCTCGATCCGCGCGGCGCATGGAGCGACGCCGCCGCCTATGACGCGCAAGCGGCGAAATTGGCCGCCATGTTCGTCGAAAACTTCGAGAAATTCGAAAAATATGTGAGCGAAGAGGTTCGCGCCGCCGCGCCGCGGCTCTAAGACGTCTGCACTGCAAACCGCGGCGCCGTGGCGAAAGCCGCCGCGCCGCGGCCGAAGACGTTGATGGACCATGACTGAAACAGCCGACGGCTATCTCCCGAAACTCTATGGACGGCGGCAAGGCAAGAGCCTAAAGCCCCGCCAAGCGCGCTTGATCGACGAGCTCTTGCCGTCGATCAGCCCGCCGGATCCAAGCCTCGGTCCAATCGACCTCGCGACGGTATTTCCAAATGCTGACGAGATTTGGTTGGAGCTTGGCTTTGGCGGCGGCGAGCATCTGGCCTGGCAAGCCGCCAACAATCCCGGGATCGGCATGATCGGCGCAGAGCCGTTTCTCGACGGCGTCGGCAAGTTGCTGGCGGCGATCGATGATGAAGGGCTGACCAATATCCGGGTGCGCCATGGCGACGGACGTCCGTTGATGGAAGCGCTGCCCACCGCGGGACTGTCGCGAATTTTCGTGCTCCATCCCGATCCATGGCCGAAAAAGCGACACTATAAGCGGCGCTTGGTCTCGCCATGGTTTCTCGCGGAAGCAGCCCGTTTGTTGCGGTCAGGGGGCGAGCTCAGGGTGGCGTCCGACATCCCCGATTATGTCCGCTGGACCTTGATGCATATCCGCGCACGGCCCGAATTTACATGGACTGCGCGCCGCGCCGCGGACTGGCGCGAGCGCGCCGACGATTGGCCCCAGACCCGATATGAAGCCAAGGCGCGTCGCGAGGGACGATCGCCGGCGTATTTGTCTTTTCTGCGTAAGTAACCAGAATTTGAGTTGCGGCGACGGTGACGCCGACGTTCTCTAAGGCGTCGACCGCCCCGGGGAGTTTGAATGGTGCTTCGCTTTTTCTTCGTCGCCGCTCTTGCGACAGCCTTATCCGGCTGCGTCCGACTCACGCTCGCTTGGACGGATTTGCGCCCAGATGGCGACGTCGCCACGCCAGCGCTGTTCGAAAATGCGTCGCCGACGCTTGCGACTTGGGAAACCGAAAACCGACCGCGCTTGCAGTCGCTCTTGGCGAGCCACGTGTTCGGCGTCATGCCGGACCGCTCCACTAGCGGCGTAACGAACCGCCAGGTCCTTGATCCCGAAGCGTTCGACGGCGCCGGTCGCTTGGAGGAGTGGACGGTGTCCGCAACGGCGACGTTCAATGGGATCGAAACCGCCGTCAGGTCGACGCCGCCAAGCGACGGATTTTTGATGGAAGTCGTGCTGCCCGCCAACGCGACGGGGCCGACGCCAGTAATCTTGATGCAAACTTTTTGCCCGCGATGGGCGGTCTTGCCCCATGCGGCGATCGCCAAACCCGCCGACGCCGAAGAAATGGGCGGTTTCGTCGGCGGCGTCGCGACCTATGTGTTCGGCCGTTATATCTGCACACCGCCGATCAAGGAGATCCTCGCCGCGGGGTACGCCATGGCGATTGTCCAACCGAGCGAAATTGTTCCGGACGAAGCGGAATCAGGTCTCGCGGAGCTTCGACGCCTCTCCGCCGGCCACGCCGACGAAAACACCCGTTGGGGCGCCATCGCCGCCTGGGGTTGGACGTTCTCGCGCATGGTCGACGTCCTCGAGCAAGACCCGCGCTTTGACGCGGGCAATATGATCGCGCTTGGTCATTCGCGCTATGGCAAAGCCGCCCTCGTCGCCGCGGCGACCGATGCGCGCATTGACGCCGTCATCGCGCATCAGTCCGGCACCGGCGGCGCCTCGCTCAATCGCAATAAAGTCGGCGAAAGCATCGCCTCGATCACCGAGAACTATCCCCACTGGTTCGCCCCAGCCTATGC
>CAYWWL010000417.1:0-307 GCA_964461925.1 uncultured Caulobacterales bacterium
GTGATGTGCGCGTCGTCCTTGGGATCGTCGCCTTCCCATATGATCGCCGTGTCGTTCGCTTTCGCCGGCAGGTGACGGTCGATGCAATTGACGCACGCATTCAACTGTCCGCCGTCATACCATTTGATGCGAAAGTCCTCGACGTCATAGGAGACGTCTTTGACGGTGTCGAAAGGCTTGGTCCAATCGAGGCGTTCGGCGATTTTCGCCCAGAACGCGGTCGCGTCGGCGGCGGCCGCCGCGGCCATGTCGGCGCGCGCGTCGGCGTCGATTTTCGCATTATTGACGAACGCCGCGGTGGGCGCGA